>JAADHY010000771.1 GCA_013151585.1 Planctomycetota bacterium | reverse complement strand
GAGTCCATGCCATGTCTCCAGCCCCGCCACTCGGTCCGGGTGAGAGCCAACCCGATCCCGTGACCGGGCTTTGGTTGCCAGGAGTCGCCGGTTCTATGCCGTTCCGGAGCATCAACTTCTTGCCGCCGGCGAGCAGTCAAGACCAAGTGGGGTACTTGCTGGAACATACGCTACTTCGACTGCTGCCCGGGGACGGCGCAGGAGGCCGGCTTCTGTTCGAACTCGGGACTGCAGCAGAACATAGTAACGGCGATGTGGACTACTACACGCGCAATCGACTGCTGGCAAAAATATGGAACAACGTTACAGTTCGTAGCAACGTATTTTATTGTTTCATCACAATCCGCGCGTTCGAAGCGGTCGAAGTGACGCCTGACCCCAATCAGCCGGATGTGACCGCCGTGCGGATCGGCGGGCCGCTGAAGGATGCCAATGGCGATTATGTGGTCAATCAGCGGGGCTTTTTCGTGATCGATCGATCGGACATCGAAGAAGCGTACGATCCGACCACCGGCCGATTCAACTGGCGAGCGCTGGTCAAGTATCGGTTGAGGTTGGAATAGAGGGGAGACAGGAGTCAGAAGACAGGAGGTAGAAGCTAGTAGGCAGGATCGGGGCATGGAGCCCTCTCCCGGCCGGGTTACGGGGGCTACCCTTTTCCGCAAGCGGGAGAGGGGACAAGAGTAAGCGCGGCGAGGAGGTGGCGCGATCGGACGAAAAATTCGACGGAAATGCGAACGAACGGAGAAATTCGGGGTCAAAGACCGGCTCGTATCGGCCATAATAGAAGAGAAAGGGGGTGGAGCGATGAGTGGGTTGTGAACGTGCTACCATCTCACCCCAGAGGTTCTCGGCGGGCGATGTGGTTGTGTCGGCAGCATTGAAAGCTCCGACTCGGAAGTTGGCTTTGAGCGGGAACCCGAGGGAAGGAGTGATTCCAGCAGGATTGAAACACGGTGCGGGCCGCAAACGGAAAACAGGTCGTTGTCAGTTAGGGTTATTGCGAGGAAAGGAGACGAATCATGAAACGCTTGCACAGGAAATCATTGGACAAGGGGCGAGCCCGCAGAGGGTTCACATTGATTGAATTGTTGGTCGTGATCTCGATCATTGCAACGCTGGTGGCGCTGCTGCTGCCGGCAATTCAGCAGGCCCGCGAAGCCGGCCGGCGAACTCAATGTTTGAACAACATGCGGAATGTCGCTCTGGCGCTGCAGAACTTCGGCACGTCTCACCGTGGACAGTACCCGGCGTACGGTCGATTCGCGGTCAACCAAGGCAATTTGGTGGGTCTGCATAGCTGGGTTGTCGACATCGCTGCCTTTTTGGATCGTCGTGACGTGGCCGAACGGTGGAATCGAAACGCAACCTGGAGTTCGCAGAGCGGTCTGAACAGTTTGGCGATCGCGGTTTTGACGTGCCCCGACGATGCATCGGCCGCTCAGGTAAATGGTGGGTTGAGCTTCGTCGTAAACGCTGGCTACGCGATCGTGGACACACAGAACACCCCGTTCCGTGTTCCGCAGTTCCACCTATCCAGCCGCGTTTCTTTGGATTGGGATCTGGACGGAAACATTAATTCTGATACGACACCCAACGCAGACCGCGACGATGCGGGCGCGGAGAGAGACACGGGCGTTTTGTGGGCGCAGCTAGGGAGCCGGAATCCCAGCTTGTCAGTGGATGACATCGTCGACGGCAGCGGGCAAACGATTTTATTGACTGAGAACTTGAACGCAGGCGATACGTCTTGGGCTAACCCGGACGCGAATTCTTGTGCGTTCATTGTTCCTATTGATTCTAATCTGGTGGCTCAGACCAACGATTATCGTGTCCCACAGCTTCCAGTGGACAATAGCGGACGGCGCATCGGAAGAATCAATTATGCTGGTGCCGGAAATGAGGCGGTGGCGCCGTTTCCCGCTTCTTTGCACCCTGGGGGAGTTAATGTGATCTTCGCCAGCGGAGCCGGAAGGCTCATCAGCGAAGACATCGATTTGAGCGTGTATGTGCGGTTGGTCACTCCAGCCGGTACGCGTGCCCACAGCGACGACAATCCGAACTACAACATCCCGAGACAAGATCCGCTGGGAGACAATTCGTTCTAATTCGATGCAATCGCGTTGAGCGTTGGCGCGACTTGGTCGGTACCGGCGGCGCGCTGAAGCGGAAGGTTGTCTCTTTCCTGCGAGAGATGCATCGATACTAATCAGAGAGGGCCGGTCGTGAGGCCGGCCTTTTTTCTTTGGTCGGTTGTTTTGCAGACGCATCGCGAGTTCGCGATCCTGTAAGTCGACTGGTGCCCATCTGAAGAGATCCAATTTCCGGAGGTTCACGCCTGCGGCTACACGACCGGGCACCGGGCTGCTATGCGGACGCATGACGCTCACCCGGCTTGCCCTTTTCGCGAGCACCTTCCGCCGCAAGTGGCAGAACGGACACTGACGATGGCGGCACACCACGGCGCAGTCCGGAGGCCTTCCTGGGGGTTGTTTCACTCAACCCCGGCCACCCCAGCCGCTCAACGCTGGTCACGCGACCGCATCATGGTGCTGCATCACAGCGAAAATTGGGGTTGGAGTTGATTGTGGAGGAGCCGTCCCGGCTGCTTCTCGCGGGCGAGGCGCCCACGCCACGACAAAGCATGGTCCCATTTTCTGATTGACAGGGGACAAATGCTTTGTCACAGCGTAATTGTGGGGTCATGAGCCGCACCTGGTGTCGGATCGGGCGGCCTCACCCGCGGCTAGCGCCGTCGGCTCACTCGTCCAATCCTTAGCTTTCGCTCTGACAAAGCACTACTTTCTACCTGCATTCCGTTCCCTGGGATAGAAAACCAGCAACGCCAGCCAACAAGCCAGGGACGCCCACATGGGCAGGCCGAACAGACGGGTGTAGTCCAAGCGGCCGGCGGTGGAAGCCCAACTGGCCACGCCCGCCGCGAAATAACTGCCCGCGAACAGGCCCATGCCAAAGGTGGTCAGATTGAACAGGCTCTGAGCGCTGGCTCGAACGTCTTCCGTTGTTTTTTCGTCGACAATCATGTAGCCGACGAACACGAAACAGCCGAAACTGATGCCGTTCATCGCGATGGCGACCACCAGCGACAGAAGCGGCGGCACCGGCAACGCGTCGACGTAGGCAAACAGAAACAGACGCACGGCACTGGCGAATAGTCCGGCCGCCAGCAAGGCTCGGTGAGAAAACCGCCGAACGAGCCATGGCATGAGGGCCAGCACTCCCACTTCCGAAATCTGGCCGATGGTCATCAGACCGCCTCCGCCCACGCCGAAGATCGCGTTGATCCATTCCGACAGTCGTAGTTGGTATCGCCCGAGGAATCCGGCCGCGTGGATCATGTACAACTGATTCACACAACTGATGGGGACGGCGATCAGGAACAAAGTGACAAGCGGTTGTTTGCGGATTTCGGTCAACGCTTCCCAAGCGGCGTACTTTTGCAATCCTGGGCAAGGGGGAGTGTGGGGCAGCAGCAGGCAAAAGAGCCCCATGCTCACGCCCAGAACGCCGCTCAGGCGGAACGCGTCGGCCATACCGGCCACCTGAGCCGCGCGAATCTGTTCCGGTGTCGCTCCGGCCGGCGTGTGGACGTGCCACAACCATTGCCCGACGACGATGCCCACGACGATCCAGCCGACCGTTCCCCACACCCGAATCTTCCCGAAGTCGCGGTACCGATCCGGCAGGTGATGGAACGAGAGCGAGTTCGTCAGCGAAACGGTCGGCAGATAAAGCAGGGAGTAGGCCAAGGAACAGCTTAGGAAGCCCAAGTACGAGTCCACCGTGGCCATCGACCAGGCCACCAGTCCGGCGAGGACGTGGCTGATCGCCAAGAAGTGCTCCGTCGCGAAGTACCGGTCGGCGATCTGACCGGCGATGAACGGCCCCAGGAAGGCTCCCACGGCGCTGACCGCATAAATGTTACCGATTTGCCCGGCCGTGAAGCCGCGGTATTCGAACAGAAAGGGCCACAGCAATGGCAACCAAGCTCCCCACGTGGCATATTGCAAGAACATCATCAGCGACAGACGCACGTTAAGCGACCACGACAAAGGCGCGGTTGATGTCGAATCGGTTGGAATCGAGGTGTCAAGGTTTCTTGCCATACTTCCAGCCGACTTCTTGCCGGGAGTGAGGCGAGGCGGTTCGATGGGGTCAAAGGAGTACGCCGGCGATGCAAGCGGTCATGCACGCGGCCAGCGTGCCGCCAAGCATCGCGCGAAGGCCGAGACGAGCCAGATCGCCGCGCCGCTCCGGCGCGATCCCGCCGATTCCTCCCAACTGAATCCCGATGCTGCCAAAATTCGCGAAGCCACAGAGCGCATAGGTGAGGATGGTGACCGTACGCGGGCTCAGCCGGACACCCGAAGCCGGTTGCAGCCATTCGGTCAGCCGTTGGTAGGCGACGAATTCGTTCGCGGCCATTTTCAGTCCCATCAATTGCCCGGCGGGCAAGCAATCTTTCGGTTCGATACCCATCAGCCACGCGAGCGGCCAGAAAAGGTAACCGAGGATTTTCGAGAGGGACCAGTGCAGTTGCAGGCCGCAGGCGGTGCCAACCTGATGCCCAACCCATGCGATCATCCAGTCGAACATGGCTAGCAAGGCCAAGAAGGCGATGAGCATGGCGGCGACGTTGATGGCCAGCTTCATCCCGTCCAGCGCGCCGACCGCGGCCGCGTCGATGACATTCACGCTGGTCCGCTCGACCGTGATGGCAACCCGGCCCAGCGTCTTCGGTTGTTCGGTTTCCGGTTGCATGACCTTGGCGATCAGCAGGGCGGCCGGTGCGGAGATAACGGAAGCGGTCATCAAGTGGCCGGCATCGATTCCCATGGCCACGTAGGCGGCCATCACGCCACCGGCGATGGTTGCGAACCCACCCACCATCACAGCCATCAACTCCGATTGGGTCATGCTGCCGACGTACGGACGGATCATCAGCGGCGCTTCCGTCTGTCCGACAAAAATGTTCGCTGCCGCCGACAGGCTTTCGGCCCCTGAGGTCCCGAGCGTCTTCTGCATGATCCACGCCGCAACCAGAACGACTTTCTGCATCACTCCCAAGTGATAGAGCACAGACATGAGCGACGAAAAGAAAACGATTGTAGGCAGCACGCCGAACGCGAAAGTTCTCAAAAGCACAACGCCCGGGGGAAACCCGCTTTCGCCACCGCGTGGCGATACGCCGAAGACGAAAAGCGAGCCCTCGTCGACAAACGCCAACAGGCGCGTGAACACGTCTCCCAAGAAAGCAAAGAACCAATGGCCCGGCTCGGTCCGCAAAACCAGCAGGGCGAACGCAAATTGCAGTAGGGCGCCCCCCACGACCACTCGCCAGCTTATCCGTCGCTTATGGCTGCTCATCAGCCACGCCAAGCCGATCATGGCCACCAGCCCGAACCCGCTGATCCATCTTTCCATATGGCTGTGTCCTCCGAGCCGAGAGCGAAGGGGGGAGGGCTCCGGGAGTTCGCTTCGCTCACCCGTAGCCACGCGGCCGTACACCGAACGGTCTCGGCCGCGCTGGGGGTGGACAGTGCCCGCCCTACGCCGACTCAACTTTTGCCTTCTGCTTTTTTTCGTGAGCCGGTGTGCTTAATACGGTATCCGTTGCCCGTCTGCAAGCGCCGGCGAGAGGAGCCGGGAGCCGCCGCGCACTGGACGTCCTCCGCCGCGTTCAGGTGACGATGCCCATCCTACGACTACTTGGTGCCCGACGCCGCTAGCGGAGGCGTGGCGCAGCGAATCCCCGGAAATAGCCGGCCGGGGGGCTCACTTCGGTCGACCCCAGCCACCCGTCGAAAAAAAGGGGAAGGTAGGAGGCAGGAGAGAGGAGCCAGAATCCAGGAGGGGAAGACGAGGGCGGGACGGACCGGAGGCAACAACGGGCGGCCGCGGTTGAGCGTGTTGTGCGCGGGTCTGCTGCCCCCGCACATCGCCGGGCCGCGAGCTCTCCAAAAAACGACAGGTGTGGCCGGGGATGAGCGGAGGGAACCGCCGGCAATAGGCCGGTCTGGGGGCTCACTTCGTTCGACCCCAGCCACCCGTCGCCCGTCGCTTCTTCTGGCTCCTGACTTCCGACTTCTGCCTCCCTTTTTGGCACACCAGTTGCTCCTCTAGAGAATTGGCTGAAAGGCGCTGCCAACTCGGCAGTGCTGAGTTAGGCCGCGAAAAGCGGCAGTGCTTGAATGCGGACATTTTGAGTTTCTATAGCCTCTGATGGGGGCCGCCGCGTGTCGGCCCATGCGGGTCGGCACTCCGACGCGAGCCGTCCCCCTTCGCTCCTCCGCTGTCGAGCGGGACAAGCCGCTCGACCTCCCTTGTTCGTCTCGCGGCGGCGGCCGCCTCGAGGCTCTTTTTCCCTTCCCGTGGTGCGTGTGCGATGCGCCCCGGCGGCTCGCCGCGGGGTCGGAATGATGAAGTCGTTTCCTTCGGGGGTAGAACTTCTAAGGAAATCGAGAGGAGATTAAGGAGGTCGGCCATGACGACGGAATTGCTTCCGATCGGCACGCGGTGCCATAGCCTTCTGGATGAATTCCACCGCGAAATGGACGACTTGATGAATCGGCTGTTTGGGCCACCGGAGGAGGAAGATCGGACGAGTTGGTTCGTGCCCGACGCCAATGTGGCGGAGACCGATGACGCGTACATTGTGCATGTCGATTTGCCGGGCACCAAGCCGGAGAACATCCACGTCGAGATGAAGCAAGGCGATTTGTGGATCACCGGCGAACGGCCCGACGAGCGGTCCCGCGAGGATCGAACCTGGCACCGTGTCGAGAGCCGGTACGGGAAGTTCCGCCGTGTGATCCGTCTGGCCGAGGACGTGGACCGGAACCACGTGGAAGCCCACTACAAGGATGGAGTGCTACGCGTGACCGTCCCGAAGGCCGAGTCGGCCCGGACGAAACGAGTGCCTGTTAAGGCGTAAGCCGCTCCACGCACCGGCCGCTCGGACGCGGCTGATGCGAAGGGCTCCCGGGAAGGAGAACAAGGGAGCGGAGCCGACGTCGGCTGGACGCCAGCTCGCAGTCCGGAGAAGGTCGAGCGGAGGATGCCGCTGGGCGATTGCTCCGGAGAGCCGGGCGGAGGCGGAGTCCTCTGTCGCCACGGAGGGCGACTGTCCACGGACGGCGTTGTTGTCCCGAGGTCCTTATCCGGTCGCTCCTCCGGGTGATGACGACGGCTGAGGCGGGTCGGCCGGCAGACGGACTTGGCAGTCCGCCGCAAGGTTGATCCCTCCCCAACTAGCCGCAAGCCGTCCCGCCTCGGACTGAAGCCGGGAAGAAAGGAGGTGGTGACGGATGAGAAGCCGAGTGGCGATTCCGGTCTTCGTTCTTCTTGCTCTTCTTATCAGTGCGGGCAGCTTGAATCCGATTCGTCCCGTCTCGCTCGACCGCGGTTGGTGGGCCGACGGCGAGTCGGCTAATGTGTCGAGTGTGTCGGTCGCTGCGCCCGACTTGGAGGCGCGGCAGTGGGGGCTGCCGGTCCCGCCGTCCGAGTTGGCGGCGGTTTTCGCGACCATTTCCCCACCTGTCGCGGTCGCGGTGAAGCGGTTGGGAACGACCGCGAACGCAGCAGAGGCCAGGTTCGACCGTTGGAGGCTCCCAGATCGAAGGCGATGGGCTTGGGTGGCCGCGCCAGCTCCACCGCCGGAAAATGAGCGTCCGAAGAAGCGGGAGCGGTGGCCGGATGGTAAAGCCATCCTGACGGAACCGCCTCGACCGCAGCCGGAGACGAGAAGGGAGGCTGAGGAGCCGGCGACGACGGTCGGTACGGGTCGGCGAGAGCGGGGCGAACGACAACTGGCGGAGTTCCGGTCGCGGCCGGAAGCGGCTTTGGCCGGTGCAGGTCGCATGATGGCGTGCGACCGGAACGTGGCGTCGGACGTGATCCATCCCGACGGACGACGCCCGAACGCAACCGGTCGACAGGGATGGACGTGAGGTGAACGACAGAGGTAGGAGATCGGAGCCATGACGACGCTGAGTCCTTTCGGCACACGGTATCCGGATCTGTTCGAGGAGTTCCGACGGGAGATGGATCGAGTGATGAGCCGCTTCTTTGACAGCGGCGAAGGGACGGCGGAGTATTACCGTCCGCCTTGCAACGTGGCCGAGACGGACAAGAGCTAGCTTCGACATCCTAGTGGATCTGCCCGGGGTGAACCCGGATCAGGTGGATGTCGAGCTGCGGCACGGCGAGTTGTGGATTACCGGCGAGCGTCCCACACCGGCCGAGCAAGAGGGATGGACGTGGCACCGCCGCGAATGCCCGGCCGGGAAGTTCCGACGGATCGTTCGGCTGAGTGAGGACGTCGACGCCGAACATATCGACGCGGAATATCGGGATGGGACGTTGCATATCACCGTGCCGAAGTCCGAGTCGGCCAAAACGAAACGGATCACGGTGAAGGCGTGAGCGCGTCAGCGCTCGAAGGTCATGCGTTGGCACTGCGCTTGGCGATTCCCAGTAGGCGTCTCTGTGCACGCCCGGTCGCCGCCCCGACCGGGCGTTTTCGGTGCGCAAGGTCGGAACGGACAATAAGGACCGAACAGACGTGAACAGCGAGACCTCTCGGCGGATAGGCCGCCCGGTGTCGAACGGGGGAAGGCCGCAAGGGCCGCAAAACCGGACCGAAAGGAGGAACCGGGCTCGCTCGGGCCGCCGAGGCAGTCTTGCAAGGGGACAGCGGCGCCGATAAAGTGAGGTTCAACACGAGTTTCCGCGTTTTCCTGCGGGAAAGCAATTTCGCCAAACGCAAAGTCTTTGCACAACGTAAGTGCATTGCGAAGCCGATCTGAGGCAGAAACGGCCCCTCTTCGGTCCACCTTTTTCAGAAGTTGTGAGGCGGGTTTGGTTCGAGGAGTGGCTTTCGAACAGTCCGTTGCGCTTGGGTGGGGTCTATGGATACGAACGAAGTCGTTATCGAAATCCGAAATCTGACCAAGATTTACCGCGATTTCTGGGGGCGGAAAAAGGTCCGGGCCTTGAACTCGCTTAGCCTGGATATTTACAAGGGCGAAGTTTTCGGACTGCTGGGACCGAACGGGTCCGGCAAGACGACCACCATCAAGCTTTTGCTCGGACTGCTCTTTCCGACCGAGGGAGAGATTACGATCCTGGGACGGTCTGCCTCGGACGTCACCAAGAATGAACGCATCGGCTACTTGCCCGAGGAATCGTACCTTTACCGATTCCTGAACGCCGAAGAGACACTCGATTTCTACGGCCGGCT
>JAADHY010000342.1 GCA_013151585.1 Planctomycetota bacterium | reverse complement strand
GTGCTGGTGGTTGCCGAGGATGGCTCTGCTTTTACGCTGACCCGTCCCGGCCAAACCCAGGCTGTTCCGGTCGGACGGTACGCGCTGGAGGTCGTGTCGCTGGTCGTGCAGTCCAGCGATTCAGACAAGCCGTTGCAGTTCGTGTTCACCCGTATTTTTGGTGGCGAGTCGGAACGGTGGCACTCGGTCGAAGCGGACCAGACGGTGACGGTCCATCCCTTCAGCCAACTGCGATTTGAATTGCTGCCGGAGGACGAAGAAACCGTGAAGCCCGGGCAGGCCATCACGGTTTCGCCGCGTCTACTGACCGCCGACGGGCTGATGTTGAACGGCAGTTGGTTCGGTCAAGCCGATCGGCTGTCTCCAGAAAGCCAGTACAACTCAGCGACCGTCCGGCTGGTCGACGGGAAGGGGCAAGTCCTGGACAAAGGCCTTTCGGGATTCACGTGACCGAATTTTTGCCCGGTCTCCGTGCGAGTCCCCGAAGATGTTCCGCTGGATGAGTTACGTCTGATTGCTGAATTCGACACCGGCCCAATCGCCGGACGTATCCGGACAGAACGGCGCTTGCCGTGGTCAACTGATGGAGATGAAACGGAGCAAGCTCCGTCGAAGGGAAATTCGAAGGAAAGGGGGCGACCATGACGCACTTGATTTTGGCTTGGGCGCTCTTGAATGCCGCGACGCCCGAGCCGGCTCATCGAGTGGTAGTGACGGGAACCGTCGTGGATTCACGAGAAAAGCCGGTTTCAAACGCTCAAGTTCTTCTATTGTGGCAGCAGGATGACCCCCGGGCGCAATGGTCTCAGCAGCACTGTCAGTCTGGGGCAGGGGGACGGTTCACGTTCCCGGACATCCCCGCCTCGCGATCGGTCCTGATTTTTGCTTATACGGACGAACAAGCAGCCTCCGAGCCGATTGTTGTCTCGGTGAAAGGCCAGCGGACCAAAACGGTGACCGTAAAGCTGAAGGCGGAAGCGGCGACACCGCTACGAGTTCGCGTGCTGGGCAAGAAGGACCAGCCCGTGGTCGGTGCCTCGGTGCGTCTGGCCGTTTCTTTGCCCGATCCGCGGACGGACAGGGCGATCCCAATCGATCCTCCGTCGCTCTCGGTGGTGCTCACGGGCAACGGTGACGGCTGGTATCGCACGCCGACGAAGGTGCCGGGAGCGCTGCTCTATTCGCTTTTTGTTTCGGCGGACGGTTATGCCACCTGCCGCATGCTGAATCGGCGAATTCCGAAGCAAGGCGATTCCGCCGCGCTGGAGCCGATTCGATTGCGGCCTTGGCGGACACTGGTCGGGAAGGTCGTCGATGGGCAAGGTCGTCCTGTCGGCGACGCGCGCGTGTGGACTCATGGCTGTGCCGAGCCGAAACGGTTCGCGATAGCGCCGTTCGTCGTCGGACAAACAGATGCGAACGGCTGCTTTCGTTTGGAAAAAGTGCATCCCGAGGCGTGTTTGGTATTTGCTAAGACGAAGGACCGGAGGTGGGCTGGACAGGCCGTGGAGCCAGACGAAGCAGCGATTCAGCTTACTCTGTTGCCTCGCGGCGCGGCGTCGGCCGGTGGCGACTCCTCGCCGGTCCTGCGTCCCGTGCAGCGGGCGTCGAAACAGCGCCATCGTTGGGCTGCTCAGGTGCTGCGTCCCGTGGTGGAGCGGGCCGAAGCAGCCAAGAACGAGCGACTGCTTTACCAGCTCCTACCGAAATTGGCCCAATACGCCCCGGAGCTTGCCCTGGACCATCTGGATCGCATTTCGGAATCCTGGCTACGGATCCAAGTGTTGACGGCTTTGGGGGAGTTCGACGAAGCGTGGGAGCTGGCCCGATCAAGCTGGAATCCGCGCGATCGGTTCGTGCACTACCAAAAAGTTTTCGAATCGTGCCAGGACGCACAGAAACGCCGTCAAATGTTGACGGACGCCTTGGCGGACGTACGCGGGACCATCATCCCGGCGTTCCGGGTGGCGGCGTCTGGGTACATTGCCGTGCAGCTTTATCGAATGGGCGAACGGGAAGCGGCCTTACGCCTGGTCAACGAGCAGCGCAAAGGGGCTGAGCAACTAGCGGGCGGGCTTTTCGCCGACGAGGCCCGTTATTACTTTAGCCCGGGATTGGCCTTAGTCGACGCCGAGGCCGCTTTACGAATGGCGGCCTCGGTCAACGAACGCTTGCGAGCGAGAGCCTACATGGACCTGGCCGCGCAACTGGCCGATCTTCGTCCGGAAGTGGCGGAACGCGCGTGGCAAGAGTTGGCGGCGCGGTTCGGCTGGATCTCCGCGTGCTGGAACGCCATGCCGGTGTGCCACAAGATGGCTCGCGTCGACCTGGATCGGGCTCGGCGCATCGCCG
This sequence comes from Planctomycetota bacterium, assembly GCA_013151585.1. Classification (GTDB taxonomy): domain Bacteria; phylum Planctomycetota; class Planctomycetia; order Planctomycetales; family Planctomycetaceae; genus JAADHY01. The sequence continues at coordinate 9,106 of JAADHY010000342.1, read as the reverse complement.
ATCGACTGCAGAACCTGCCGGACATTCCGGCCGAGTACGCTCTGGCAAAGATGGCTCAGGCGTACGGCGTGATGGCTCAAGCCGTGGCCAAATCGGACCCGGCCACGGCTCGCCGATTGCTGCAGGTGGCTTTTGAGCGGGTCGAGGCGGCCCAGCGGGCGCAACGGCCACCCCAACCGGGGAAGAGCCGCCTGTGGATTCTCAACGGACACGTTTTCGCAGTTGGGGCTTCGTTGGTCGAGTCGGCGGTGGTTGTCGATCCGGCTCGAAGTCGCGAGTATTTCTGGCGAGCGTTGGCCCTGCACCGTGGTCCGGACGCACCGAGCCGCGGAACCATACCCGACCAGCAAATCCGCGAGCAGCGGAACCTCACCCAGATCGCCATCCTGCTGGGACTCGACTCTACGATCAGCTTCCCCAACTGCGGCAGCGAATCATCGAGCCGCTCTTCACAGAAGCCCCCTCCCGGCTCACGGCGCCCTCCGGCTGGTTTTATCCAATTTTTCTGGCGGCCATGGCCGTGAACGATCCACAACGAACGAGCGCCTGGTTTGAGAAGCTCCTCCATGACGCCCCGGAAAGTCGATTGAGGGCCTTCTGTAGTGCTTCGTCGCTGCTGGCCGACCTAGTCGGTTCGGATGGGGTGAAACTGGTCCGTACGGTCAACGACGAAGTCTTTTGGCTTTGGGTCATCGACCACTGACCGCTGTTGTTCGCGTCGACAAGCCAGAACGAGCTAAAACGAGGAGTGCCGAAACCTCGGGACCGTGGCCGGTGAAAGGACCGACTCAAGAAGTTGCTCCTGCCGCAAGTTGTTTGCGATGTTCCGGCAGCGACGTGTGCGGAACCCCTCCGGCCGCACCATCACTTTCCGGCTTCCGCCGCCACACTCCGCGGTGACTGCGCCGATTCGAAGTAAAGGCGCCCCGTCGGAAGCTCCCTATCGACCGAGTCCCTGCTCAGGGGCGAAACCAGGTTGGCAGTCCCCTGTGTCTTCGGTTTCTCCTCGGCCGTTTTTTGGCGGGTGAGATCAGCCGCTCGCGGTTAGCGCCACGGTGTGCGTTGGATTGTCCCGGAGGTTGATCCAGCGGAGCAGGGGCCCTTTCGAGGCGATTCGAGGAAACCAAGGATCGACTAAGCCCCGGTCGGCTCCCTCTTGGACCGAAATCCCGTCGGGCCACGCCGTCGACTTCACCAGCACCAGCTCGTCCGCTGGCCAGAGCGCCGCGATCCAGGCGGCGACCGAGTCGCTCGTGACATCCCAGCAGTGGGGCAGGGGGATCGAGGTGTGCGGCTCCTCAGCTCGGACAAATGCCACCGCATGGAGGATCGGCCGAAGCCCGGCCACCCAGACTCGCTCGGCGTCCGAGCGGGTTTCGACCAGGCAAGTTTCGGGCATCATTTCGGCCAGAAGATGTTCGTTCAATCCGAGCGATTCGAGAGCCAGCCAGTGGGCTCGTTCCTCGCCGAGGCCATGGATGCGGTCCCAGTGCCGGACCAGATCGGCCGTCGGACCGCCGCCCACAACGATCAAAGGCCGTGCTGGACCTACCGCTTTCATGGCTCTTTGCAGCCGCTGCCGAAGGTCGGGCAGCGTCAACAAGCTACCGCCCACCTTCCAGACGGACACAGGCTCCGCTCGCGCTGTGGGCTGGCTCATGAGCCGTCCCAGTCGATGATCTCCTCGTCAGTCGATGATCTTGTTGATCGAGTATTCGACGATCCCCGTCGCTCCAGCCTCTTTCAAGTTTGGAACGATCGTTCGGACGGTGCTTTCATCCACGATCGTATTGACGGCCACCCACTCGGGATCGGAAAGAGACGAGACCGTCGGCTTTTGAAGAGCCGGCAAGTGATCCAAAACTTTTTGCAGGTCGACCCTCCGGACGTTCATCATCAGACCCACTTTGCCCTCGGCCGCCAAACACGACCGCAGCATCAAGGCGATATTCTCCAGTTTGGTGCGTTTCCACGGATCCTGCCACGACTCTTTGTTCGCGATGAACCGCGTCGTGCTTTTCAGAACCTCGTCGACGATACGCAGGTTGTTGGCTCGCAGCGAGCTGCCTGTCTCGGTCACTTCGACGATCGCGTCGGCCAGTTGCGGCGGCTTGACTTCCGTCGCTCCCCAAGAGAACTCGACCTTCGCCTGGACGCCGTGTTTTTCCAAATAGCTCTTGGTCAGTCCGACCGCCTCGGTCGCAATCCGTTTGCCTTCCAAATCCTTCACGCTTTGGACCGGCGAATCATTCGGCACGCACAAGACCCAGCGAACCGGCCGGCGGCTGACCTTCGAGAACATCAGCTCGCAAATTTCCACCACATCGGCACCGGTCTCCAGGACCCAGTCCAATCCTGTGATGCCGGCGTCCAGCACGCCCTGTTCCACGTACCGAGCCATCTCTTGGGCGCGGATCAGTAGGCACTCGATGTCGTCGTCGTCGATCGTCGGGTAGTACGAGCGTGACGAAAACGTGATGTTGTAACCGGCCTTGCGGAAAAGCTGTGCTGTTGACTCCTGCAGACTTCCCGCGGGAATTCCCAGCTTCAGAACTCTTTGTTGGGGCTCAGCCATAGGGCGTTCCTATTTCTTTTTATAAACCTCGCTCGGATCAAACACACGCTCCCCGACGACCTGCACCTGGCCGGTCGCCGGATCGATGCGGCGAAAGAAGCAACTGCGGTATCCTTCGTGACAAGCGGCTCCGCCTACTTGGTTCACCTTGATCAACAACGTGTCGGCATCGCAGTCGAAATAGATTTCCTTGACCTCTTGGACGTTACCGCTCTCTTCGCCTTTTCGCCACAGCTTTTGTCGGCTGCGGCTGTAGTAACAAACACGGCCCGTGCGTAGCGTCTCTTCGTACGCCTCTTGGTTCATATACGCCAGCATCAGGACGTCGCCTGTCTGTTGGTCCTGGGCGATGACGGGAATCAGTTCGCTCTTAGTGAAATCGGGACCGTTCATGATGGTCTATCTCCCCGTTTGCCCGAATGATTCATGAACGCAACGTCCGCAACACCTGCGAAAGACTCGGCCGACGCGTGCGGCGGGCATCTCATTGACTGTCCGTCTTTTACGCTTCGCCTTTGCTGATAACGCCGCGCTTCGTTTCGTTCATGAATTATCCGGATCAAAAGCTCCATGCGTCATGATTGGGAGGCCAGCACGCGGGAGTCTCCGGCTCGCAGCGGACGTCGTCGGCAAGTTCGTTGCGTCTGTCAGCCTTACCGCGACGACGCTCCCCTCGCCCCGCAATCGGGAAGAGGGTGACCGCCGGTGGCGGCCAGGCGAGAGGCCGCTGATGCGACGTTCGGCCACCTTCTCTTCCGGAAGAGCACACGGGGCGCACCGGTTGCGGTGCCGCGACAACGGCATTCCTGCTCGGCTGCGGCCGACAGGCCGCGCTAAGCTTCGCTCCCAAGAAAGGCCAAACAATTTAGCACGAACGCGTTCCGGACGCCAGTCGGCAAGGACTGCTCCGCGGGCGGAAAAACGATTTTCCCGGTCGGGCTTCAATCGTAAGTCCGGATTTTCTAGGATTCCGCCTTCGGCGGCGATGGTGCCGGACGCACCGGCCGGGTCAACGCCTCTGGAAGCTGGGCTGCTGACGCTTGCCGTGAAACCCAACGACAACGAGGAGACTCGATGACCGAGCAACGAGCAACAAACATCACGTGGCACGAACATCACGTTTCCAAGCAGGAGCGGTGGCAATTGATGGGCCATCGAGGAGCCGTCCTCTGGTTCACTGGACTGAGCGCCTCGGGCAAGAGCACAATCGCCAATACGGTCGATCACAAGCTCTACGCCATGGGCAAGCACACATTTGTGCTGGACGGAGATAACATTCGCCATGGCCTGAACAAGAACCTTGGTTTTTCCGCCGAAGACCGGGCCGAGAACATCCGGCGGATCGGCGAGGTGGCCAAACTTTTCTGCGATGCCGGTCTTCTCACGCTGACGGCCTTCATTTCTCCTTACCGAGCGGACCGCGACAAGGTGCGGGAGTTGCTGGAGCCAGGCGAGTTCGTTGAGATCTTCGTGGACACGTCGCTGGAAACCTGCGAGAAACGTGACCCGAAGGGGCTTTACAAGAAGGCTCGAGCCGGCGAAATCAAGGGTTTCACCGGCATTGATGACCCCTATGAGCCACCGCTGAATCCGGAAATCGTGCTTGACGGAGACACGAAAGGCATCGACGAACTGGCCGACCAGGTGGTGGCATACCTGGAAGAGAACGGCTACTTGACGCTTTGAGGGAACAAGAGCAAGCTGAGCGGTTCGGCCGCTCACCTGAACGTCCGGCTCTAGATGCCAAGCCCAAAGGCGCGACTCCGCGGTTGAACCGCGCGCGGGAAGCGTTGTTTCGGCGGAGTTACCGGTCCGGCCGTGCCGTCGGCTTTGTTCCGAGCGTGTCGTCTATTCCGTCCTCTGGGCTCGCATCCCACCGCTGCGAGCCACTCTTGGGAACTGGTGCTCCGCAACAAGGGGCCGACGTGAACTGGTGTGCTGTTCACTTCAGTAGACGCCAGCCCGATTCGTCGGCGGCCAGCCCCGTATGGCCTTTGTAGCGATCGTAGACGGCGTGCATCTGCTCGATCGTGTCGAAGAAACCGACGACGTGGGCCGCTCGGAACGAGTCCCCCGCTTTGGTCGGGCGCCCGTGGATCTCCAGAATCAAAACGATGATTCCCCCCGGTCTCTGGCTGCACCACGCCTCGTAGACTACAGATGGCTCCAGCGTCATGCCGGCCAGCCACGGACCCTCTTTGCCCGTTTGTTTGTCTCGCAAGCGGTAGCCGCGAATGAAATGCTTCGGCATCTCGTGCATGTCGCGGCGATAGTGGAACTTCGTGTCGGGTGGGAACGGCGTGAAAAACTCGCTAGCGGGAGCCCGGAGGCCTTCAGGCCCGTTTAGGTAGCTGAAATAGATCTCCGAAAAGGTATCGCCCTTGTGGTGCCGGACGCAGCCCGGCATGTCGGTACGCAGAAACATTTCGGGGGAGTCGTTCACCGTATCGATCTGGTCCATGAGCAGAAAGTACCGTTTGCCTTTCGGAAAGACGATCAGTTGCGTCCACCGGGAGCCCGCTTTTCGTCCCGGGGCGGCATATTCGTAGCGATACGTTGTCCGGACCGCGACGAAATCCTTGCCATGAATCACTTCGGGCTGCACGGGCTTCATGCGGTGACAAAGCTGAGGCCCCTCGATGACCCGTTTGCGATGACGGCTACCGTGGGCCATCAGGGCGTAGTACCGCCGACGGGAATCCGTTTCGTTCTCGTACCACAAATAGCGGCTGATCCCATGGCCGTCCCGAGCGAAAACGAAGCCGGGATGCTTTTCGTACTCGGCGTCACTGCCCGGCTCCATCAGCCAGTCAACGACCATCAAACCGTCGCCGATCTCGCGAAAGCCGGTCTGTTTGTCGAGAAACGATCCCTTTTCGATGCCCGTCATCCAGCGCTTTGGATTTTTCTTGGGGATGACCGCTTCCAGCTTGTCCGTCTCGACCTTGATGGCTCGGTCGTCTTCCGTCACGCGCAGCCACGGCTCACCGACCAGCGTGCCGGGAGCGGACGATATCGCAACCCACAATGCCGTCAGATGCAGCAGGTCACGTTTTGGGAGGCCTGTCATCATACTGTCTCCAGAATGAGGATGCTCTTTCGTCGCTCCCTTCCCCAAGCCCATTCCGCCGTCCCGGCGGGATCACGTTTCGCTGGCGAATCGCCGAGCGACTTCGACCACCGTACGAACCATGCAACCGGTCGCGCCGCCTTCGCGGTGGGACTTGCTGTTGGAAGCAAAGGCGGGGCCAGCGATGTCGAGGTGAACCCACGGCCGATCGCTGACGAACTTTTCGAGGAACTTCGCCGCTGTGATTGCACCGCCCCAGCGTCCGCCGATATTCTTGACATCCGCCACTTCGCTCTTGATCTGCTCTGCATAGTGGTCGAACAGCGGCAACTGCCAAGCGTCCTCACCGCAGTCTTTCGCCGCCGCCAGAATGAGATCACACCAGGGCTGGTTGTTTCCGAAAACCCCGACCACCTGTTCGCCCAGCGCGACCACGCACGCGCCGGTCAGCGTCGCCAGATCGATGATGCGGTCCGCACCGCGATCGACCGCGTAGCTGAGCACGTCGGCCAGAACCAGACGGCCCTCGGCATCCGTATTCTGCACTTCGATCGTGACGCCGTTCCGAGCGGTCAGTACGTCCCCGACCTTGTAGGACGACCCACTGGGCAGGTTCTCTACCAGCCCCATGTAGGCCGTGACGTTGACGGGCAGTTTGAGCCGGGCGATCGCGGTCAAGGCACCGAGGACGGTAGCGGCCCCGGCCATGTCGCTCTTCATGGTCGACATGTTCTCGCTCGATTTCAGCGACAATCCGCCACTGTCAAAGGTGACGCCTTTGCCGACCAAGGCCAGTGTCGGAGCGTCATCGGCTGCCCCGCGGTAGTCCAAGACCACCAGCCGAGGCGGACGGTCGCTTCCGGCGGCGACGGCCAGCAGGGCATTCATTCTCTCGTTGCGCAAGCGGGGCTCGTCTAGGATTGTGCAGTCCACGCCCAGCTCGCCGGCAAGCTGCTCGGCCCGAGCGGCCAGGCTGGCGGGAAAGATTTCACTTGGCGGGCGGTTCACCAGTTCACGGGTCAGGTTGATGGCCTCGCCCAGGATACGCCCGCGTTCGGCTCCCTCGCGAGCCGCTTCTTCATGGCTTTCGCTGACCACGAGCCGCACTTCGCGAAACTCAAACCGCTCTGGCTCGGACCGAAACAATCCCTGTCCGACACAGCCAACGACCAGGGCGGTGGTGATGACTTGAGCTTGACGGTCGATCGGCCAGTGCGTGCCGTCCAGCGGGGCCGGAAGCACGGCAACCGTCCGGTCTTTTTTGGAAGACATGGACCGGGCCGCCGCCGCGTACGCCTTACTGAGTTTGCCGGTTTCCAGTTCTTTCAGTTGACCAAGCCCAACCAGGAGCAATCGCCGAGCGGCAACGTTAGGCACCTCGTAAACCGGCTGCACCTCGGCCAGCTTGCCGGTCAGATCCTCCTGCTCGCGGAGCCGGGAGAGCAAGCCGTCGAGCGTTTCGTCCACCGCGGACAGCTCGGGCGGAAAGCCTTCTTCTTGTGGTACGGCTACTACCAACCAATCGCACTCAACATCCCTCCAAGGGCGGGTCTCAATCACAATCTCCATTGGCGGATTGCTCCTTTCCCTGGCACGCGTTCAACACGTATTTGAAGCCGCGTCCTTCCGGCTGGACTCGGACAACTACAACGAAATTGAACTCGATTCACTGACAAGACGCAAGCCGCTCGACAGTCGCCCGGAAGAAAAGACGCCACACCGCGGCTTTGCGCGGTGAGCCGCGAGCGTGGAAATCCGGAGCAACGCGCTGGTATAGTGCGTTCACCTGTCGGCACGATGGAAAGCGGCATCAGCCTGTTGAACATTGGGATTCAAGCGGATGCCTGTCGTCAAGTTCATCAAAGAGAAGGTCGAAGTCGAAGTTGCTCCCGGGGAGAATGTCCGGACGGCGGCTCAAAGGGCGGGGATCGAAGTTCACGTCGGCATTCGTCGGTGGTTGAACTGCCGCGGTCTGGGCCTGTGCGCCGGTTGCCGGGTTCTGATCAGGCAGGGCGGCGAAAACGTCAGTCCCCAAGGTCTGTGGGAGCGATTCAACATCCTGCGTCATCCGATGGCCTGCTTTCACCGGATCGGCTACGAAAAGGAGTTCCGTCTGGCGTGCTTGACGAAAGTGTTTGGCGACGTGGATGTCGAAACGCAGCCTGACTTCAATTGGCACGGAGAGAAGTTCTGGCGATGAACGATCTGGTCGGAGGGCCGTGCCCGAACACCGGACACGATGAATAAGGAGGAGCGGATGCGCGACATTCGCATTGCGGCAGCACAGTTTGAGCATCGGAACGGCGACAAGGCCTACAACCTGACGCGGATTCGCGAACTCGTGGCGAGGGCCGTCCAGCAGGGCGCCGAGATCGTCAGCTTTCACGAGTGTTCCATCTCGGCTTATTCTTTCGTGCAGACGCTGTCGAAACGCGAGCTGGCGGAGCTGGCGGAAGCGGTGCCGGACGGACCGAGCACTCGGCAGCTCATTCGGATCGCTGCCGAATTCCGCGTGCCGGTTTTGGCCGGGCTGTTTGAGCGGGACGGCGACGCGGTCTTCAACACTTACGTGTGCGTGACCCGCGACGGGCTTGTGGCCAAGCATCGGAAGCTGCATGCGCTTGTCAATCCGCACTTGGCGTCGGGCGATCGTTTCACTGTGTTCGACCTGTCCGGATGCCGGTTCGGAATCTTGATCTGTTACGATAACAATTTGGTGGAGAACGTACGGATCACCGCGCTAATGGGCGCGGAAATCGTCTTCATGCCGCACGTGACGGGCTGCTTGCCGTCGGTGATGCCTGGCCGCGGCGTGGTCGATCCGCAGCTCTGGCACAACCGCGACCGCGATCCGGTTCCGTTGCGCATGGAATTGAATGGTCCCAAAGGACGCGGCTGGCTGATGCGCTGGTTGCCCGCGCGAGCTTACGAAAACGGGATCTACGCCGTCTTCACCAATCCCATCGGCATGGACGACGACCAGGTCCGCAACGGCAACGCAATGATCCTGGACCCGTTCGGTGAAGTCCTGGCTGAGTGTCATACGTTGGGCGACGATGTCGCCGTGGCGTTGTGCACGCCGGAAAAGATCGATCAATCGAGCGGTCGGAGATATCTACGGGCCCGCCGCCCGGAATTGTACGGCAAACTGATCGAACCTTCCGCTGAACCGCCTCTCACCGAGCCGGGATGGGAGCTGAAGGGCCGCAAATCCCACGAAAAGCCGTAGATGCGAAAAACCTCCGCATGCGGCGCAAATGCGCAGACGCTGTTGCCGGGACAACGCGAACTCGTCTCGCCCCGAAGGACGCTCGGTTGCAGTCACTTGCGTGAGCCGACGCCCAAAGTTTCGGTCAACCTGCGTGGGCCGGCCCCTGCCTGCAGGTCACCGGCAAACGCGGCCGTTCGTTGCGAACGGAGAGCTGCAGCCGTTCAATCCGGCGGTGGGGTAAAAATGGGAA
>JAADHY010000198.1:8270-8657 GCA_013151585.1 Planctomycetota bacterium | reverse complement strand
GAGCACGGTGGATGGCACGGCGGCCGGACAGCAGTCACTCACGGTGACGGGCAATGCCGACTTCGACGGAACGGTCGGCGGAACCACGCCGCTGGAGTTTGTCACAGTCACGGGGACGACGAGCGTCGGCGCGGACGTCACGACGACGAACGCTGGCGGCGGCACGGGCAACCAGACGTACCAAGGCGCGGTCACGCTCACGAGCGATGTCGATTTCAACACGACGGGTGGGCTCCTGCATTTCCAAAGTACGGTAGATACGGCGGCCGGATTGGCCGCGGGTTTGGGCGATATGGGCCTGAACGCGACCGGGGGCGGTCAGAGTCGATTCGATGGAGCGATCGGGACGGCGCCTGCGGCAGGCACGCAGAATGGGTTAGGCTCGGG
>JAADHY010000198.1:0-8264 GCA_013151585.1 Planctomycetota bacterium | reverse complement strand
TTCGGGCCGGCGATGTCACAATAAACGCGACGAGTGCAGTCGGGTATGAGGCTCGAGTGCGGGGGCCGATTCGCGTCGAGGCGGCTGGCGTCACCATCGACGGAACAGATCAGAATCGAACGACCGCTAGGCTGGTGAGCAATCCCAATTCGTCAGTCATCACGATTGCAGCCGATTCGGTTGTCGTGGAGGACCTGACCGTCCGGGATGGGGCCGGAGCCAACGGACACGGGATTCTCGCCGATGGTGTGACAAACATCACGTTGCAGCGTCTGTCGGTCACTCAAAACGCCGTCGACGGCTTCCACGGCACCAACATTTCGGGCGTGGTCGACGTCGACGACAGCTCGTTCGACACCAATGGTCAAGGCGGCGCCGGTGATGGTTTCTCATTGCAAGGCTCGTTCAGCACACTGACGATCGACAACGGCACGTACGATGGCAATGTGGGCGGGCACGGTATCGTGCTTGTGGGCGACGGCTCAAACACCGCGACGCTGACGAACGTTGGTCCGGACAACAACGGCATCGACGGTCTGAACGCGACGAACTTGGCAACATTGACCGTCAGCGGAGGCACTTACACCGGCAACACGGATGACGGGATCGATGTGAGCCAGATCGGCACGCTCACGGTCCAGAACGGGACCTCGGCCAGCAACAACACGGTCAACGGGCTCATCGGCCAAACGATTACGAACGCCACGTTGGATACGATCACGACGAACTCGAACGGCGTGGACGGGATCAACTTGGACGGAGTGACCGGTACGCTGACGGTGAACGCCGTGACGTCGACGCAGAATCAGGACGACGGTTTGCAAGGGACGAACATCGGGGCAAATGTGGACGTGGACGGCGGCAGCTTCAGTCAGAACGGTCAGGACGGAGCGGGCCACGGGTTCTCGCTGCAGGGGGCGTTCAGCACACTGGCGATCGACAACGGCACGTACGATGGCAATGTGGGCGGGCACGGTATCGTGCTTGTGGGCGACGGCTCGAACACGGCGACGCTGACAAACGTTGGTCCGGACAACAACGGCATCGACGGCCTGAACGCGTCGAACTTGGCAACATTGACCGTCAGCGGAGGCACTTACACCGGCAACACGGATGACGGAATCGATGCGTCAAACGTGGCCAGTGTGACGACGACCAGTGTGATGGCGAACCATAACGGCGGCGCCGGGGCCGTGCTGCAATCGGTCGGGACTTTCAACGACGCGGACGGCCAATACAAGAGAAACGACGATCATGGGATTGAGTTGGTCGACGTTGCCGGCAATGTGACGTTAGTCCGGACCATCGCCAATGACAACGATCAGGACGACGACGCGGTCGGCGACGGCCTGACCGCATCGGACGGGGCGGACGCCGACGGTGTCGCAATTGCCGGCAACTTGCTCGTCCAGGGGGCTCGGTTTCGAGATTCTGCCGGGGCTGGGGATCATCAGCAGCGCGGCGTTTACGTGCAAAGCATCGACGGGTCGGTGACCTTCGAGAACTCGACGGGTGTTGTCCAGTCCGTGCTCGTCACGAACAACGAAGAAGACGGCGTCGTCATTGCTGACGGCGGAACCACGGCCACGTTTACCGACGGATTCTACGGTCGAAACGGGGGCGAGGGCCCTCAGGGGGACGGCATTCGTCTGGCCGGATTCAGCGGTAATGCTGTCTTTACGCGCGTGCAGATTGAGACCAGCACGGACGACGGCCTGGATGCGACAAACATGGACGACATCGTACTAGTCGATGTCGTCATGCGGGCCAACGGCGGACACGGCGCTGAGCTTTCCACGGCCGCTTCGCTGGAAGACACGAGCGGTGTCTATCGGTCAAACGGGGCCGACGGTTTGCAGGCCGCGTCGATTGGCCCGGTGAATCTCACCGGCACGCGTGCTGAGGACAACGCGCAAAACGGCGTCGAGCTGATCACGGTCGACCCGGGTCCTGGCGTGCACGGCACGATCCAGAATGGAGAGTTCACCAACAACGGTTTCGCGGGCTTGCATTACACGGACGTAGATCGCATCGACGTCAGCGGCAACCTGATCACCGGCAACGGGACCTTGGCCGGGCCGGGCGATCCGGACGACGGGATTCGGATCGAAAGCGGCGTCGGCAACCGCATTCAGCAGAACACGATCTACGCCAACAGCAATCTTGGCATCGATCTGGCATCGGCCGGCGAACTCGCCAATGACGTCACCTTGAACGACAAGGACTTCGGCACGCCAACCAACTCCGACGCCGACACTGGCGCCAACCAACTGCAGAACACGCCCGAGATTCTGTACGTTTTCGCCGACCGGGATGCCGGCGGTCAGATCGAGACGCTCACGTTGGTCTATCACGTTCCGACGCCGACGGTGGCCACCGGGTTGACCATCGAGTTTTTCTTGGCTGACTTTCTGCCTGATGGCACGGAGCTGACGCCGGCAACCGGCCGAGACGGACGCGAAGGGCCCACGCTCATCGCGACCGACCTTTACGCGCAGGATCAGGCCCTCAGCCCGCGGACGGTGACCTTCACGCGGGCAGACATTTCGGCGGATGCCTTGGCGGTGCTCGACCGAGCCGACGTCGCTCGGTTTGAAAAACAACTGCGGATCGTTGCCACGGCGACGCATCCAGACGACGGCACGTCCGAGTTCTCGCGGGCGGCCGTCCTAAATCCGAAGCCGGGCATCGAACCGACGCCGGTGTCCACGTCTGACTCTCGCCATCCAGGTGAAGTTCCACAACGGAATTACGTTGATCCTTTGGCTGAAGCCGGCTTCCTCTTCACGCCCGGCCCGGACAACCCCGATCCGGCGGAATTGCCCGACTGGCAGTTCGAATGGACGATGGACGGACAATGGGACCCGGACGGCGACGGCCTACCGCCGACGACCTTGCCCTCGTTCATGGACAGCGAGTTCGGGCTGTACCGTGTCGACACCTGGGACGGTCGCGTGGGCGGCGAGCGGCCGATCATCAGCACCGCGCCCCTCGACCGCAACGAAAATTACGCCGCCGCTGCCCTCGATCCGGCCAACATCACGATTCTGCGGAACAAAGACGGAGTGCCCGCCCTGACCCGCTCGGCCGCGGGAATCGCCGTGCCGGTCACGCCGCAGGAACGGCTGGCGTTCTATCTGGTTCGAAACTCGACGAGCCAAAACTTGCTGGAGGACCCCGACAACCCGGCCACCGATCCAACCATGCAATCGAATCCGACAAACGCGCCGCTGGTGCCGGACGGCACGGTGTTGGATCAAACCAACGAACTGCTGCTGTTCCAGGATCGCGCCCTGGCCTTCTTCTCGTTCGCCGATGCGAACCCCGACAGCCATTATCTTGGACAAGGTCCGAAACACCACATCCGCACCGAGTTGATATTGGAAGGCGACGACCCGCGATTCCCCAACGCCCCGCACGATCACGACGGCGACTTCACCGGCCAGGTGGCTGTCTACTGGGAGGACTCCTACGCTCCGGACAACACAACGATCGGCTCAAATGATTTCGATCAAGAACGGCGCGATGGCGACGATGCCATCATCATTTTCTATGACCCGTTCGTGCAGCCTGTGGTGGTGCAGACCGACGACCCCGGGTCCAGCGCCTTCGACGCCAGCCAAGGCATGCTCAGCATCGCGGCCGACGCCCCCGACGACAGTCTGACGATCCAGACCGATGCCGCTGGGGCCGTGCAAATCCTGATCAACGGAGTGCTCGACACGTCGCTCGGCACGATCGCGGCCAGTGACGTACGGCAGATCGTTGTCACAGGCGGAGACGGCGCCAACGCGATCGACCTATCCGGTGTCACGGCGGCTGAGTTCACGAATCTGCAGGCCGTGTACGTCTTCGGCGGTGACGGGGATGACGTCATCGTGGCCAGCGATTTCGCAGACACCATCTACGCCGGCGCGGGCAACGACTTCGTCAACGCCGGTGACGGAAGCAACGTCGTGGACGGCGGCTTTGGTGACGACACGCTCGCGGGCGGTCTCAGTTCCGACACCTTGCAAGGCGGCCCTGGCCGCGACTTCCTGTTCGGCAACGCCGGCGCCGATTGGCTGGACGGCGGTAGCGGGGACGACTTCCTTTACGGGCAAGGTGGTAGCGGCGATAGTCTTTTCGGGGGCACCGGCCGCGACTACTTGGCTGGCGGTGCTGGCCATGATCGGCTGGACGGGGGCCGGGACAGTGATACCCTACTCGGCCAAGCCGGAAACGATTGGCTGGATGGCGGAGCCGGCGACGACCAGCTCGACGGGGGCGCTGGAAACGACACGCTTCGCGGCCAGGCGGGCGACGACACGCTGCAAAGCGCCAGCGGCAACAACGGAATGACCGGGGGCGATGGCAACGACCGGCTGGTCGGTGGCGTGGGTAACGACACCCTGCTCGGCGGCGATGGCAACGACCTCCTGCTCGGCAATGCCGGTCAAGACGTCGCACTGGGCGGCGACGGTGACGATTACGTCAAAGGCCAAGGCGGCTCGCGTGACACCTTGGCCGGAGGGCTCGGCGACGACACGGTTCTCGGAAGCTCCTCCGAAATCGACGAGTCGTTCACCTTCTTCGCCGACTGGGTCGACACGCTCTGAGCGGCGTTGCCGCGAAAAGCCGCAGCCCCCCACTATGCGCTTTCAATCCGACACCGCGCAGGTATACTTGATCAACAGTCGCTTGCATTTCAGGTTGCCGCTGTGCGCTTTGCGGGCATACGCTCGGCGGCCGTCTAAGGACGCGGGGGCCTCCACGCGACCGGACGCTTTCTGAAACAGCTTCCCATGCGGCGCGCCGATCAAGAAAAGGGGTAGGGTAAGGCGAAAATGGCCGCGCAACCTCCAGCGTCGAACGACCGACCGGAAGCGAATCCTCCGCCGACACCTGCGGAAGTCGTGACCCAGTTCAGTCAGGCGTGGCGGAGTGGAGCGGCGCCGGCCATCGATCCGTTTCTCGCCGCGGCGTCCTGCCCTGCACCGGAAACGCGCCGGTCGCTGCTGTTGGAGCTGATTAAGATCGATATGGCCAATCGCTGGTACTTCTCGTGCGCCGTGCGGGACGAGTCTGCTAGCGGGGCAGGCGGCGGCGCTGGCACCGGCGGCGGGTCATCCGTCGATGTTTTGCTGATCGAAGACTATCTCAGTCAATGGAGCGACGTGCTCGGAACGATCGATGACGTTCCGACCGAGCTGATCGTTCATGAGTTTCAACTTCGCCGGCGATTTGGAAACCGGCCAAGCGTGGACGACTACCTGCTTCGGTTCCACACGCAGGCGGACCGTGTGCGTAAAGCGCTGGCCCCTTTTGCTGGCGGGACGCCAATGGACCGGGAGCGGGACGCACCGGCCGGGCCGGTCGCCAAGCCGCCGTGGAGCATGGTGGCCCGCGAAACACTCCAAGCCGACCCGTTGAACAAGGAGTCAGCCCGCGGCACGGACGATGTGACCAGGGTTGCTCCTCCTCAGTCACTGGACGAGGTCCCTTCGGGCGACAGCCGGACACCCTGCCGCTTCGGGAATTACGAGCTGTTGGAAGAAGTGGCTCATGGGGCGATGGGCGTGGTTTTTCGCGCGCGACAGCGACATCCCGACCGGACAGTCGCTTTGAAGCTGATGCGGGCCGGGGAGCTGGCGACAAGCGAAGAGATTCGCCGTTTCCATGCCGACGCCCAGCTCGCCGCCAGCCTGCAGCATCCGAACGTGGTGCATATCATCGAGTCGGGCGAAGTCAACGGCCGCCATTTCATCTCGATGGAATTCATCGATGGTCCGACACTGGCCGACTTGGTGCGCGAACGGCCGATGGACAGCGCCACGGCCGCGCGCTACATGAAAGTCATCGCCGAAACGGTTCACTTCGCCCACACCCGTCGGCCGCCCATCATCCACCGCGATCTGAAACCGGCCAACGTGCTGATCGATCCCAATGGCCAGCCGCGGATCACCGACTTTGGCATCGCCAAGCGAATCGACGAGACCGACGCCGGCCAAACACGCCAGGGATCGGTCATGGGCACGCCCAGCTACATGCCGCCCGAACAGGCAATGGGATTGACGGATCGAATCGGCCCTCACAGCGATGTTTACGGTTTAGGCGCGATCCTTTACCACTTACTGACCGGCCGGCCGCCCTTTTCGGCCCCCACGGTCATGGACACGTTGATCCAGGTGACGCAGAGCGAGCCAGTCGCTCCCCGACTGCTCAACCCGGATGTAGATCCGGACCTGGAAGCGGTGTGTCTGAAATGTTTGGAAAAAGACCCGCGAGATCGGCTGGCATCCGCCCAAGCCGTCGCCGAGGAAATGGAACGCGTCTTGCGCGGTGAGCCCACGCTGACGCGTCCCGTCTCGACTTGGACGCGGTTCCGGAAATGGTGTCGCCGCAATCCGACTGTGGCCTCGTTATCGTCCCTCCTTGCGATTCTATTAGTGGCAGCCTCCATCGCGTCTACGTTGGCTTGGCGGCATCAGAAGCGACTCTACGAGGAGCTGGAAGAGCGAAGCGGCCAACTCCAGACCGTGAAGGAAGAATTGGCCGAAGCGGCTCACGTTCGCGACGAGATCAACCGGGAGAAGCAGCAAGCGCTGGACGAGGTCGAGGAGGCGAAGAAACTATTGAAAGCGCTGCAGCGCGACCGGAAGCGGCTCGAGCAGGAAAACGAACAACTAGCGCATGCGACGCAGCGTCTGGAAGCCGAAAAGACACAATTAGACAAGAAGCTGACCGAGGCCAAGAAACACTTGCAGGCCGCGGTCGCTCAGCGCCGACAGGCTCAGGCGGAGGCTGATCGGGCCGAAGCCGAAGCGGAGCGAAACAGGGACCTTGCGCGCCAAACCTTGAAAAAGGCTCTGATCTACCTGGCCCAGGAAGCCCTCAAGGATGTGCCGGGCATGGATCCCATCCGCCGAGACGTCGCCAAAGAAGCGCGTCAATTGTTCGGTCAACTGCAAACCCGCCACGCAGACAGGACTGTCCTGGAGGATCTCGGCGAAGCCCGAAGGTTGCTCGGAAGCATCTACCACTTGCTTGGCGAATATCAGGACGCCGAAAGCGAACTCTCGAAGGCAATCGAGCTGTTCGAGTCGTTGGTGAAGCGGTTTCCGGATGAGCCGTCGTATCGACTCCAGTTGCTGAAGTGCTACCGCGACCGCGGCGATCTTTGGACGGACCGGGCGCGAGCGGACGAGGCTCGACGGGATTATCGTCGCGCTCTGGAAGTGGGCGAATGGCTGGCCGCTCACGCCACACGACGGCAAGACGCCACGGATTGGAAGTTCCAGGTCGCACGCACGCACAACAACTTTTACAAGCTGCTTTTCCAGACAGGCGACCTGGACGAAGCGGAAAACCAACTCACGCTTTGCCGCCACATTTACGAAGAATTGGCGCGTCAAGAACTGGCCAAGCAGGAAGACCGACGGAAGGTTCGGCAAAAGCTCGCTACCGCGTACAACAATCTCGGGACCCTCTATCTATGGCGCAACGGGAGCGAGAAGGCTACCGCTGAGCAGCATCGCCAGGCGGCTTCAGAGGCCGTCCGATGGCTGCAGAAAGCCATTTCGATTCAACGCGAACTTCTCCAACAGAACCCGCGTAGCCGCGAGTACCGCGAAGACTACGCTCGGTCTCACCAGAATTTGGCCGAGGCTTTGTTCGAGCTCGCTCTGGCTTCGGGGAACGGCCAGGACGAACGTCGCGACTCGTCGCACGACCAACGGCTTCAGCGAGCGACCGAAGCGGTCGGTACGGCGCTGAACGAATTCCAGAATCTGAAGGATGACTTTCCGGACACACGGAGCTATTGCGAGCAGTTGAACCAAGCTCGTCTCGTGGCCACGCAAGTCCGATGGGCAATGAGGCAGTACGACGAAGCCATCGCCATCTGTTCGAAGGCCGTCGGTTCGCTTCAAGGGGTGGCGGAAGCCCAGCCCAACCCGTCCTGTTTGCGTTCCTTGGCTGCCGCTCATATTCTCCGCGCTCAGGTTCTCGCGGATCGATTTGCCACCAGCCGTCGGCCGGAGGATAAAGAATCCGCTTGCAACGACCTGACTCGGGCTGAGCGAGTTCTGGCTCGGCTGCCGCAACAGGCACCGAATCAAACGGGAAGCGGCAACACGGAGGAACTAGTGAAACGCATTCAAGAAGCCCGGCGGTATCTCGACTGCCGCTGACGCGAACCCTCTGAAGCCCGCTTGTACCGACACACAACGAGACCTTACTGAGCGCTCAGTTCTTCGTTAATGCGATCGACCAATTGGCGGAGC
>JAADHY010000261.1:11571-16675 GCA_013151585.1 Planctomycetota bacterium | reverse complement strand
GGACTGGTCGGCTCGCGAGCGGCCGCGTGCTGACCGATCTTCGTCCGCGTCGGGAGCGATCGACTGTTCGGCTCCAACCTCGGGCGAGCTCTGAGCGTGCTCGCCGCGCGCCGCTGCCGAAACGTCCTGACCGGCACGTGCTGCGCGACCATCCGGGTTAGACTCCGGCGAACCCGGCCGTTTGGGGGGAAGCGTCAGCGGTGCGGGCCGAGCCGTCGAGTGGTTCGGCGGTTCCGGCTGTTCACCGACGGCGACATCCTTGTTTCGTCCGGAGTTTGGATCCGACGACGAGGTTTGCTGGCCCCTCGGAAGGCCGAGTCGTGTCGGCCCAGGGGGCTGCCTTTGCCCTTCAGACGGGACATCGTCGCCGCGATGTCCACCCGCATTTCGCTCCTCCGTCCGATCAATTGGCCGCTCGCCGGTCGTGTGGCCAATCTCGTTTCCGTCGGACGTCGTCTG
Source organism: Planctomycetota bacterium (assembly GCA_013151585.1). Lineage (GTDB taxonomy): Bacteria > Planctomycetota > Planctomycetia > Planctomycetales > Planctomycetaceae > JAADHY01. Next base: position 16,216 of record JAADHY010000261.1, on the reverse strand, counting down.
ATGAGGGGCCGCCTGTTCGTCTGTGAGCTCGGGGGCTTGTCCCAGTTCCCCATCCGCCCGGTTCGCTGTCTGACGCGTTGGTTGGGAGATGGGAAACTCATCTGGTTGAGCCGGGATCATCTCGGGCTGTTGGCCACGCGAACTCCCGTCGGGGGCCGCAAGCGAGGCACTTTCTTTCTGGAACAAGGCCCCGGAGACAGGGTTGCCTGTTTGAGTAACTTCATGAGGCACGCCCGCCGCCGCGACGGAAGATGCCGGTCGATGGGATAGCTCGCTGCTCAGCTTAGCGCCGGGCGGGCCAACTCGTTCCTGAGAGCGATCCTTCCCTGAGGTCTCGCTGATGTCGTGCTGCTGCTTACTCGGCTCGGTCAGTGGACTCGGGTCTGTGCTGCGATTTCCAAAAAGATCGTCCGACAGGCTGGCCTCCCCTTGTGGCTCCGGCGCATTGGCTTCCGGGCGATGGCCGGATGGCTCGAAGATCGTGTCGTCCGAAGGACGGGCCCTACCTGTTGCCTCGATTGGCAAGGAATCGGGAATCACGGAGTCGGCGGCTGAATCCCATCGAAAAGCTTCTTCCGAAGGAGCCGACTCGGGATCGGTCCTCGAGCTCGGCGAGGACGAATCCGGGTACGAGGAAACCTGGTCGAGTGTCTGTCCCGCCGCGAGTCCGGCGAACGCCGCGGTCTGCCCCTTGCCGGCTCCCGCCGTCTCCTCGGAAGCACTCACGAGCAAAACCTCGGCGGCCTGATCGGGCCAAGCCCCGTCAGAAGTCGATGGCGTTGGGACGCGTTGCGTCTGACCGCCGAATTCGCCTTCCGACGCGTCGCTGATCCAGCTCTGAGAAGCTTCCGCCGGCAGCGAGGCGAAAGTGACGTTTTCTCGGCTCGAACCGCCTGCCTCATCCGGCGGAGCCAACAGAACCACAAGCCCCTCGGGGGGAGCAACATCCGACGGAATCGCGCCAGAAGAACTCCTCTCCGATGGGTGTGTCTTTGACGAGCCCATTTCGGAGGTCGTCTTTGTCTGCCCCGGACCAGGTTCGCTGATTGGCCCCTCAGGCTCTTGAAAAGCCACAGCGGTTTCGATGGCCGCCCCCAAGGCCTCGACCAGACGATCCGGCGGAGGAGCAAGCTGGTTTGCCGCTCCGCCTTGTTGCTCTGGGACCTCGGCGGGCAGAACCTTTCCGGACGCCCCTGGGCCGGTCTTCGGTTCGGCACGCGAGTCAGGCGTCGGACCGCCAGCGTTGGATGAACTTTGATCGGCCAGCTTCTCGGGCCTATCGGCGTTGGGTTGAGCGTCGATTGGGGGCGGTGCGTCCGCTCGTTGTGTTTCTGGGCGCGGTGAGGGCTCCGGCCGTGCGCCACGAGCTGGTGGCGGTGTCGGGCTGGCCTGCCGGTCGGACCTTCCGGAGGCCCTGTCGTGCCACTTGCCCGGATTCGGCTCCTCGTCTGTCGATTTGTTCGATCGCGAAGTCGGCTGGGGCACCGGCAAACGGCCTGCAGAGATGGCGGCCGGATTGCGGGGCTCGGCCCCGGCTTTTCGCGCCAAAGGCTGGGCCGGTGAGCGAGCGTCTGCGGCGGGGAGATCGGCAGCACTTAGGTTAGCGGCGAACGACGTCGGCACCGAATCGCCCGGCGAGCGAGCCGCTCGTCCGGCCGGATCGCCCGGGCCAAGCGACAGTCGGACGTCGATTTGTGTGACAAGCTCATTCAACATGGATGACTCATCCCTCCTCGTGCCTCGATCCCTCGCGACACTCCCGGTTCCAGGATCGCGCCCGGGTTGATGATGCGCTCAGCTTTCTGGAGGTCGCGACTCGGCTCCCATCTCTTGGATCGCTTTTTCGACGACAGCCCGAGTCGGCTCGCCGCGACTTAAGGCCTCAAATATCCGCAATCCCCGTTCGACCTGTTCGGCGTCTCCTCGACCGAACTCTTTCAGCAACTCAGCGATTTTCTTCTCCGTCAGTCCTTGGATCAGAATCACATTTTGCTCGACGTCCAGCGCCATCAGTTGCCGGACCGCGTCTTTGGGTGAGGACTGGGCGATCACTTCGCGAGCTAGCTCGGTCGCCTCCGAATTCAATTGGGATTGAATCTGAGCCAGCCGTTGCTCGAACGCCTGTTTCTTGGCTGTCAGAAGCTCGTGCTCTTTCAGGACCAGGGCTCGCGATTCGTCGACCAGCGTTTTAAGCTGATCCAATTCTCGTTCTCGGCTTTCCAGATCGAGGATGCGGAGAGCTCGTTCGGCGATGACCTGCTCGGTTGAAGGGAATTCTTTTTCGTCTTCCTTTTCTTCGACAGCGATCTCTTGCGTGTCTCCCGTGAGAATCATCCGGATTTCTTGGACGGTTTCCGGCGTGAGCTGGCCGCGCATCCAGAGCAAGCCCAGACCGAGCGCTTCCCCCAGCACGATGACGAAACAGAAGATACTCGCTGCGAACGCGAACAACCGGATCATGATCCGCTCTCCCGAAGCCGGGTGGCCGCCGACCACGCGTCTTCCATGGCCAAGCCCTCACGCCGCTCGGACTGGTACACGAATTCCGCTCGCTGTTTTTCGGCCAACTTCTCCAGAACTTTCACGGCCTGGTCAGCCTGGACCAGGGCGTGGCGACACTGGTCAATCTTCCGGCGAACGACCTGCCTCCGCTGCTCGCCCCCCACGATCCGGGCGAGAAGCTGACCGACGTAGTATCGCCGCGCGGCCGCTCGGTCCACGTCTACTTCTCCCTCCGATTGCATCCTCCGCAGTTCGTCGATCAAGTGTTCCCGCTCGTTTTCCAACTCGCGCCGCTGATTCAAAAGGTCTTCGTCTTCGCGCATTGCTTCCGCCAGCCGCTGACGACAGAGGTCGCGGTGATACCGGCGATACCGCAACAGCGGCTCAAGGCGAAATCGAAAACCCGCCACCGGAAATCTCTCCTGTCACCCTTAGGAACCGCCAGAGAATAAGTTGTGCGACTTGGGATGTAAGATGGCCTTTCTCGCCCGTCAAAAGGGCGACGAACAGGAATGCCCATCCCACAAATGAGCACGTTGTTCTCTGACGCTCCTTTAGTTGTTACTTCCGCGTGGGCGGCGCGGCCGATTGCTCCGGCTGGAGCGACGGGGCCGAAGCTTTCACCTCGCGCGCCAGCCGAATCAGCCCATCAACCGCTTCTCGAAAGGAAACTTGTTCCCCAATCGCTTGACGCAGAAAGTGGTTGATCGGGTCGCGAAATCGGATCGCCAAATCGACCAGCGGATTGGAACCCGACTGATAGGCCCCCACCGAGATCAAATCTTCGGCCTCTCGGTATGCAGCCAACAGACGTTTGATGGTGTCTGCGGCGTCGCGGTGCTCCTTGCTCACCAGGTCGTTCATGCATCGGCTGATGCTGGCCAGAACGTCGATCGCTGGCCAGTGGGCTTGGTGGGCCAGCCGACGCGACAGCCAGATGTGGCCGTCCAAAGTACCGCGCACCGTATCTGAGATCGGCTCATTCGGATCATCCGCTTCAACCAGGACGCTGTAAAAACCGGTAATACTTCCCTGTTCCGTACGACCGCTCCGTTCTAACAGGCGAGGGAGCAGAGCGAAGACGCTGGGCGGAAACCCTCGCGTCGCTGGCGGCTCGCCAGCCGACAGGCCGATTTCCCGCTGAGCCAATGCGACCCGGGTGATGCTGTCAACCATGAGCAGCACGTCCTTGCCCCGATCGCGGAAATACTCGGCGATCGAAATGGCCAAATGAGCCGCTCGCAGCCGGACCGGAGCAGGTTCGTCGCTCGTAGCCACGACCACAACACTGCGTCGCAGTCCCCGCTGGCCTAAATCTCTTTCCAGGAACTCGCGAACCTCTCGGCCTCGTTCGCCTATCAGGGCAACGACATTAACGTCTGCGCTGCTATACTGCGCCATTTGCCCAAGCAGCACACTTTTACCAACTCCGCTGCCAGAGAAGATGCCGAGCCGCTGGCCTTTGCCGCAAGTCAGTAAAGCGTCAATGACGCGAATGCCCGTGCCCAGCGGCGAGTCGATCCGCGGACGTGTCAAAGGATGAGTCACCGGAAGGGCCGTCGGGACTCGCTGCGGAAGGACCGGGGCGGGGCGTCCGTCCAGAAAGCATCCCCGTCCGTCCAGAACACGTCCCAACAAACCCGGTCCCACACGCACAGACGGAACCGATTGAGCCAACTCGACTGCGTTCCCCAGCCGCACGCCGCTCAAGTGGCCGTAAGGGAGCACCAAGGTTTCTTTTTCTCGAAAACCTACTACTTCGCCGGTCAGCGAAGATCCGTCGTCCCGACGAATGCGGCAGAGAGCCCCCACGGGGGCTGGGAAATCCGAAACGACGACCGTCAGCCCGACGAACCGCGTCACAGTTCCTCGAAGCCCCACGGGTAAAACGTGTCGGACGTGATCTTCGAGAGTCAACATGCTTGGCAAATCGTTTCAAACAGGCGGGTCAGCGGGGATCGTTAGGAAGGGTTGTCGCCGTCCTGGAGAAGTTCCTGCGCGATTCGGTCCAGCATCGTCTTCAGGCGAGCGTCGACGGTCCCGTGTTGCGTCTCGATCACGCAACCGCCTCGCGGAATCGACGGGTCCGATCGAAGCTCGACGTCCTCGGCATGCACAATCGATCGCACGAACGGCTCCGCCG
>JAADHY010000261.1:3289-11563 GCA_013151585.1 Planctomycetota bacterium | reverse complement strand
GATTCGCCCAGTGTCTGCAAATCGCCGGGATTCAGACGCACCGTTAACCGATCGACCCGACTGATCAACCTCAGAGCCTGCGAAAGCATCCCCGTGGCTGTCTCCGGATGGTTTTTCAGTTCGTGGCCGATGATGCGTTCGGCGATGGCAACGCTGAGCCGAATGGCAGACGCTTCCCACCGGCCGAGCCACTCTTGGTATTCCCGTTGGATTGAATCCGCCGCGGCGCTCATCGCCGGCAGCAAAGACTGCAAGCTTTCCCCGGCTCGCTGCTCGGCCAAAGCTTGTGCCCGTCGCTGAATCTCGGCGTCCGCTTGTTGCATCGCATCTCGATAGGCCTCCGCTTTGGCTTGTTCGTACGCCTGTTGCTTGATCTGCTCAGCTTGCTGTCTCGCCTGTTCGATGATCTGGCGTGCCGTGTTGCGGACTCGCTGCAAGTACTGATCACACTGCTTGCGGAAGTCTTCGAAGTTGAACGCGACGGCCGTCGCGAGCGGCCCGGCTTCGGCCGCTTTCAGAATTCGTTTCGGTTCAGTCGCTGGCATAGGATGCGTTTCTCTGTGAAGGACTGGTTGTGCCGTGATGGAACCTGGATCTGTCACGATGGAATCGTTTCCAGGCTTCTCGAAGTCCGGTGGCTTGACACCACTCTTGGCGATCGTCGGGATCAATCCGCCAGCCAAGTACCAGGGTAATGAACCACAACGGCGCCAAGCGGGTGCCCATCAAACGCCCACTTTCTCCCCGAGTGGGAAGAAGGGACAGGTCTTCGGGTCCGCCTCGCACGGTCGCCCTCTTTGTTTGCGGGCGGGGCGTCGCGAAGCCCGGTTACGTAATGAATTCCTCTTCGCCACCGGCTGCGATGACGATCTCGCCCGCGTCTTCCAGCCGGCGCACGGTATCCACGATCTGCTGTTGAGCGGCTTCCACGTCGCTGACGCGAACCGGCCCCAGATATTCCATTTCTTCTTTGAGCAGTTCGGCTGCGCGCTGCGACAGGTTGCCCAGAATCCTCTGTTTGATCTCTTCGGACGCCCCCTTGAGAGCCAAGGCCCATTGGTTGTTGTCCACCTCCTTGAGCAGCCGCTGGATCGATTTGTCGTCCAACTTGAGCAGGTCCTCGAAGACAAACATCAGCCTCTGGATTTCCTCCACCAGCTCCGCGTCTTCCTGCTCCAGGTTTTCCAAAATTCCTTTGTTCGTTGCTCGATCGGTCACGTTGAGAATCTGAGCGACCAGTTGGACGCCGCCGGTCACTTCGCTACGTTGCCCAATGGCCGACCGCATCCTCTGTTTCAACGTTTCTTCGACATCCTGCACCACTTCGGGGTTGGTTTGCTCCATATTGGCAATCCGCCGGACGACTTCCATTTGTTTGTTCGACGGCAATCCGCTGAGCACTTCGGCGGCCATGGCTGGAGGCAAGTGGGCCATGATCAGGGCGATCGTCTGGGGATGCTCCTCACTGATGAACGTCAGCAGGTTGTCCGCTCCAGCCTGTTGCAGGAAACCGAAGGGCACCGAACTGAGGCTCCGGCGGACGTTGTTGATGATTTCGCTGGCGAATTCGCGCCCCAGCGATTGCTCCAAGAGCTCGCTGGCGTATTCCACGCCGCCCCGCTCGATCCGAACTTGCTTGGACGCGGCTTGCAGGAACTCTTCGATAACGGCCTCCTGCTGTTCCTCGGTGACGTCGTCCAACCGAGCCAGCGCCGCCGTCAGGGCTTCGGCTTCGTCGCGCGACAACTGAGCGATGATCTCGGACGCCAAAGGCTTATCCAAGCTCAAAACCACGATGGCTGCTTTTCTAACGTCATCCATGATCGGCCACCCAGTCGAATCTCAAGCCGGCGGGGAATGGCGGTGTCGGCTTCGCCGCTCGGTTCTTTCGCTCGATCGTGCCAGGAGAAAACGGTTTGCCCCGGTTACTTGACCGCTGATCGGAGCCATTTTCCCAGAACCGCTGCAGCCGCTTCGGGGTTGTCACGTACGGCCATTTGAAGTCGATCTCGTTTGGAAAGTTGCTCGGTGCCCTTTTCTTGTTCCGACTCTTCTTCCTCTTTCTCAATAGATGCGACCAGCTCGGTGACGCTTGCCGGTGCCTCCGGAACAGGCACCTTCGCCACACTTTTGTTGAGCATCCAAAGGGCCCACAGGGCGAAGAGCCCGAGCCCGATGGCACTGCCCCACCGACTCAAGACGGTCAAAACGGTGTAGAACCACGGCGTGGTTGGCTCGGTCTGTGTTTCCGGGAGCCGAACGTAGGTTCGGACGGTGACGGCCTCCGGAGGGGTATCCTTGGGAAGCAGCGTGCGGATAATGGCTTCGACTCGCGAAAGCTCTTGCTGTTCGATGGCTTCGAGAGCCTTTTTGAAAGCCGCCTTCTCCTGATCGGTTTCCCCTTCTTTCAGGCCCTGTTTCTGCGCGATTGCTCGGTAATAGTCGTCGGGAATCGAGACGGTGACCCGCACCGCTTGCGGCATCGCCGCCGTGTAGACTTTTTCTGTGTCGACGATCGACGAGGGCACGTTGATCGTCTCCGATTTGTTTTCGGTCGTCGTCTCTGTCGGACCGGCACTGACGCCGACGTTCAGATTGCGGGGGGCGTTCGAGTTGACGCCGACCTCGCCGCCCGTCGCCGGACGCGTCACTTGGGACTCCTTATTCACAACCGACGACCGTACCTCCACCGGCTTTTCGATCGTTCGCGATCGTTCCACATGCCGCTGCAAGTTGTCCAGGTCCACGCTCACCGTTACCAACACGTTGTCGATGGTGGAGAGGGCATGAGCGATTTTCTGATACTCTGCTTGTTCGAACCGGCGGATTTTTGCCAGAAGCCGGCTGTCGAAGGGGTCGCCGTCTCGGGGAGCCGTGTGAGCCATTCCTGTCGACTGATCGAAGATCGTTACGTCTTCCGGTTTCAAATCGGGGATCATGTTAGCGACAGCATTGCGCAGCGATTCGATCAAAGTGACCGACAGTTCCCGGCCGCTGCGAGGCCGGACGGTCACGGTCGCCGTGACCTTCGGTTTGCGGCGGAAGGGAGACCGATCTTCGGTCCGGGCCCAGAAGACCGTGGCGTCTTCAATGGCCGGCACCGCGCGTAGCACACGACGCATCTCTTTCCGCAACGCGATTTCCTTCAGCTCTTCCAATTGGCGGCGACTGGTAAACGAGTTGGACTTCTCGAACTGTTTTTCCCATTCCGAGACAGAATTGGACGGGAGCGTTCCATCGGCGATCAAAGCTGCGTTGTACCGGTCCACTTCCCCCGCAGGCACCAGGATGCGGTGGCCTTCTCGCCGGAAATCGGTCAGCCCGGCCTGAATCAGCGTCTGCTCGGCATCGATCAGCTCCTCCGTCGTGAAGACCTTCCCCCAGCTCAGTGCCACATAGGACTTCGACGTTCCCGTGAACATCACCACGCCCAGTCCCACGATCACGACCAGCGGGACGATGACCAGAGTCGCGCGCTGGCTGGGCGACATCCCCTGGTAAAGCTCAAAGAATTGTTGGAAAACTCGACGAACGGATTCCATGTCGCTGATCTCGCTTGTGTCGGTCGGTCACAGGGAAACGTCACTCATCCTGTTGGAGCTGTGTGGGTTTCAAGAGACGCCTTCTGACGCTCCGAACACTTCCGAGGCCATGCCTCATCACATGCGCATCTGTTGGATCTGCTGATAGGCCTCCACAATCTTGTTCCGAACTTGGAGCATGAGTCGAAGAGCTAAATCGGCCTTTTTCATAGCTGCGAGCGCCTCGACTTGAGTAACATCTCCGCCTGTGAGACTTTCCAGAACGCTTACTTGCGCCTGCTGTTCCAGCGAGGAGGTTTCTTCGAGCGCTCGGACCAGCAAGTCTTGAAAACCGGCCGCTGGTTTGCCGGTAGGAACCGTTGCCCCAGCCGACTCGGCAGGCCGCATCGGCCAGGGCGGCACCGTCCCGAAACTGCTGATTGGTTCTGCCATCGATGGTCCTCGCGATTTCCTGTTTCGGACATTGTCACCTGCGACGGCCAATGGCACGTTGCGGCATTTCGGAGTGCGGCGGTCCTCTGCCGTTGTGGCTCAGGCCAATACGGTGCAGGAGCACCGCACTTCGAAGCCGTCCGCGCCGGCATTCGCAAAAAACCAGATGTCAAAGGCAAAGCCCTTGAGCGGTGTCTCACTTCGTGCAACGCACGCAATGGTTTCTTGGAATCTCGTGTCCTCAACTTGTGGTCGCTGTTTCCGTGTTGGAGCAAGCGCGAGCGCTTGCTCTCTCTCACGCAAGGATTTCCAAAGACAAGTCCGCCATTTGCTTGGTGATTTCGATAGCCGCGACATTCGCCTCATACGCCCGGCTCGCTTCCAAAGCGTTGACGAACTCGGTCACCAAATTGATGTTCGGATAGGATACGTATCCGTCCGCATCCGCGTCTTCATGGCCGGGATCGTAAACGCGTCGTAAGGGGGTTCGCTCGTCGACTTCGACCCGGTAACGGACTCCAACTCCGCCGCGGTCCGGGTCGAAGTTCTCTGTGTCCGCCGAAAAGACGACCAATCGCCGACGAAAGGGATTCGGCCGGCCGTCGGCGTCCCGAGTGGTGCTGATGTTTGCGATGTTGCCCGCAATGGTGTTGAGGCGCTGCCGCTGAGCCACCAACGCGCTGGTGCTGATGTCGATCGTCTTGAACATCTCTTCTGACTCCAAATCGCTCTTTTTCAGCCTTGCGAATCGTCAGAAAATAGTTGTGCGGCCCGGGATGTAGGATGGGCTTTCTCGCCCGTCAAACAGGCGACGGACAGGAATGTCCACCCTACAAAGGGAGCACGTTATTCTCCGACGCCCTCTTACGGCCGCTCAGCGATAACCGCTTGCAGAAGGCTCATTTGGGCAATCATCACTTGTAATGCGTATTTCTGCATCAGGGCGTTTTTGGTCAATTCCATCACCTCATATTCCACGCTTCGATTGTTTCCGTCCTGAAACGTCACGTTTTGAGGAACGCTCTCCGACGGCCGATACAACGTCTGCGGGAACAGGTCGTCGATGTCAGTCGGTACGGAATGGGTCGAGGCGCCCGTTTTCGACACGGTCGCACCGCCTGCCCCTCCACTCTGAAAACGCTCCGCCGCCACCGCCAGAGCTTCTTTGAAAGCCGCCACGGGCAGGTCTCGCATCCGGTATCCCGGTGTATCGATATTGGCCAGGTTACCGACCAAAACCTCATGGCGCCGTTCGCTGAAGGCGGCCACCTTTTCCAGGATGGGGATCGTGGTTCCGTTCAGTAGCGGCTTGATCATTCAGCTCGCTCCTTCTGAAACATGCCAGCCCTTCAAGCGACTCTTCGATTGGATCCCGGGCCGCCTCGCGGCGGGTATCCGTACTCACGGAGTTTTCCTGATAGGGTCCGCACGCCGATGTGCAAACACCGCGCTGTCCGTTCCCGGTTGCCGCCGAACCGCCAAAAAGTGCTTTCAATCAACCGGCGCTCCATTTCTTTCAAAGACATGCCTTGTCCCATAGAGTCAAAATCAGGAAGAGTCTCGGCGAGCCACGGCTGGAACGCGGCTGCTGTGAGAACAGGGCCGCGTTCTAGCGAGCAGACGTTCTCGAGCACTTCGCGCAGTTCGCGCACGTTTCCTGGCCATGAGTATTCCCGCAGCGCGCGCAAGGCGTCGGGAGCCAGTTGTTTGGCTGGACGCCCTTCGCGGAAGCCCCACTCGCGCAGAAAGTGGCGGGTCAACACCAGAACATCCTCGGGCCGTTCCCGCAAAGGGGGCAGGAACAGTCGGTGCTGGGTGAGCAGCGAGTGCAATTCGCGATCGAACTGTCCACGAGCGACGCGCTCGCTCAGATCGCACCGCGACGTCGCGACGATGCGCGGCGCCGAACCGCTCGGCAGCACCAAACTGCTCGACTGCAAGTGCCTGCGTAGACGTCGCTGTAACGCCAAAGACAGGGCCTCGATATTCGTGAGCACCAGCGTACCCTCCTCAGCGAGGCTAAGGCACGCCTTGTCCTGACCGTCGGCTTCGCCGCCATGGACCTCGGAGAAGGAACTCGGCGAGCGACGGCCAAAAAGGTCCGTCTGAAGTCGCCGAGACGTGGTCGACCGGCAGTCGACTCGGACGAACGGACCCTCGGATCGCTGGCTGGCCTCATGAAGAACCTGGGCAATCAGCTTTTTCCCCGTTCCGGCTTCCCCTTCGATCAAAACGTGCCCTCCTGCGGTCGCGACTGTCTCGATGTCGCCATAAAGCTTCCTCATCGGAGCACTTGTCCCGAGGAGCATCTCGAACAGACGATTCCGTCGCTCGCGTCGTGCCTGCCGCACCTGGCGGAGAAGCTGAAGCCGCTCTTGAGCCAGTCTCAGGTGGGAAGCCAGCGTCGCGGCCGCCCGCGGCCGCTCGAAGATGCCAGCCAATCCCGTGTGGAACCACTCTTCCCGCACCCACCGGGAAAGGCGAGCTAAAGCCGCCGGACGGTGAGCAAACACTAACACCTGTCTGTCGCATTGCTGGCGGACCATCTCTTGCAGGGTCCTTTGAAGTTCGTCGAGGCTTTCATTCGGCGCCGAGGGCAACGAGGAGACGTCTGCTTCGATGTCTAACACCACGATCGCTTCAGCCCATGACGAGGCCGTCCGCAGTGGATCGAGCGAGTCGATCACGCGAACGGAAAATCCCAATTGCCGCAAGTCGCCCGCAAGACGGGCATTCTGCGGAGCGTCCGTCCAATACACCACCTGGCCGGCTTGTTGGTCGACGACCAGATCGTGGCCGTCCGGGACGGGCCGCTCCGACATCATCTTCCGTTCGGCTCCTGGCCCGACCATTCCGCTGAGGCCGCTGTTGGACTCTCCGCTCTTTTTCGCGATCTCCGGTTCGGCAATCTGCTTGGAAGGCATAGCCGTTGACATCCTACCGCTCCGCTACCGGTGCGCCGTTATTGGTTGACGTCCAGACGACGGTGGGTCGCTGGAGCCAAGTGATCTCGGTAAGCTTCCTGCGTCTGGATTCCCTGGGCGATCGTTTCAAGCTGCTGCTGAGTCGCGTCCCGTTGTGCGGTCAAAAGGTCGGTTCCCTGTTTTTCCTGAGCCAAGACTTGGGCCAGCAAGTCTTCCGACTCCTTCAGAATCCGTTCGCAGCGGGACCGCGCTTCCGCAGGCAGGTAATCGCGTCTTTGTCGCCATTGCTCCCAAAGGTCCGGGTGCGACTGGTTCAGTTGGTCCAATCGGCCGAGCAAGCGCTGCTTTCGTCCGAGCAGCTCGAGCAATCCCGCATAGTCGGCGTTTTGGACAAGCTCGAACTGCCGCCGCGACATTTCCAAAAGGATGCGACAGTATTCGCGCCGCGTGGCAAAGATCGTCGAGAAGTCGATTCCTTCGGTTGACAACATTGCGGCTTCCTTATCGTGACACGATTTGAGATAGCCGATTCGGCCGTCTCCGGGATGTTTCTCTGGCAACCTCTTCAGGCCTCAACCGGCGCGTAATACGCGCTTGTGGTTGTGTGTCCCTGAGTTTGTGATTTGCTTTTGTCGCCTTGGCGAGGAAGCCAGGGGGGCTGATTGACCAAGGGAAGTCAGGGGATGTTTCCGATTCTTTGCGTGTCTGCTTCGGCGAACTTGTGCATCTGGCTGGCCCACTGAATCCATTGTTCCCAGTCGGCGGCTTGAAGGCTCGACGCCTGGGACTGAAACACCTCTTCGGGGAAGTCCCGAAGAATAACTCTAGCCTGTTCCAGCAAGCTGCGGGCTTCGGCCGGTTTCCCGAGTCGGCTGTAACAGTGAGCCATTTGGATGTAAGCCAGCAGCACTTGGGGGTCGTCCGGGTACTTGTAGGTCGCCGCGCGGTACGCCTCGACCGCCTCGTCGAACTTCTCCATTTGAAATAGAACGCGAGCGATTTCGAAATAGGTGTCGTGCAGCGCACGCTGTCCGAAACGGTCCAGACGGTCGTCCCGGTGAAGATCCGACAGGAACGTCTGCAGGTTGCGCAAGTGATCGAGAGCCGCGCTGAGCCTTTGGTTGATCCGGTCCCGCAATTCGACCCGGGCGTTTTCCGTTTCGGCCTTTGCCAGGTGTTGTCGGAGAATCTGGGCGCTCCGGACAAGACTCTCAGCGAGCAAATAGGCGGCTTCGATCGCCTCGTCCGACTTCGGGTACCGCTGCAAGTACTCGTCGAACCGCGAAATCACTTCGTCCCAAAGGGTCAGTTCTTCGGCTTTTCCTGCGGAAGGAGCGGAAGGTTTTTCCGCGGTCGCGGTGAGAGGTTTGTCGTTA
>JAADHY010000261.1:0-3282 GCA_013151585.1 Planctomycetota bacterium | reverse complement strand
GGCGCGCCGGTACAAAAGTCTCGCCAGGCAGAAAAGCGCAAGCCGCCATTCTTCGGCAGCCGGGGTCAGAGTGTCCGACGCCAGCACGTCTCGCCAAGCCTCCTCCGCTTCGTCCACTTTGTTCTGCTCCAGCAGGCATTGGCCAATGACGTATTGGGCACGGAAAAAGGCAGGATCGGTCGGGTATTGAGCCATGACCGCCCGGAAAATGGCTAGCGCCTCGTCGTATCGCCCAAGATGCATCAGACATTCACCTTTTCGGACCAGAGCCGCCGGGAGGTAACTTCGGCGTTGCAGCGAGATGAACTGATCCAGTTGGACCAGCGCCGCCTCGTAATCATGGCCCAGATAGTAATGCTCCGCACTGGTCCAAAGCAGATCGGGATAGCGAGAGGTAATGCGGACCTCCTCCGCCAACTTGGCAAAGCTGCGGCCGCTGGCTCGCCAGCGAGCGCGCAATTCCTTCTCCAGGTTCGCTCGTTCTGCGTACGGAGCTCGATCTAATCGTTCGGCCAAGTACTCAGCCCAATGCTGGTTGGCTCGTGCGGCCAGCTCTAAAGCTCGCGCTTTAGGAAACAGGGGAACCATGTAACCGGCCAGCGTGATGGCCTCTTTGTAATTGTGCGAGTCAACCCACTCGTTCCAGGCACGCAGGATTCTCTGGCGAAATTCTTCCAGGCTGACCCAGCGGTTTCGAAAATCCTCCACGCGCCGGACGGATCGGAGAGCCCGGCGATACATCTCCAACGCTTCTTCCGTCCGGGGGATCGGCTGGTATTTCCGAAACAGGTCGGCCACGCGTAAGTTGGCCGCCAGGCTTTCGTGTGAGTTCGGAAAGCGTTGGGCCGTTCGCTCGTAATAGTCGATCGCCGCGTCGATGCGCACTTTGCGAGTTTCTGGGTCCGGGGCAGTTTCTGCCAGTCGTTCCGAACACAAGCCCATGCGGAACAAGGCTTGGCGGACGTAGTAATCATTGAGCATCGAGGCGGCGGCTAGTGGTTCCAGGGCTTTCAACGCCTGTTCGTATTGCCCCTCCGCCATCAGCGTCTGAGCCTTGATCAGGATGGACCCATACTTCTTGTTCGTCTCTTCCGACACTTGGTCCAGGGCTGTTTGGGCTTCGGCTTTCCGCCCCAACAATTGCAGAATCTGGGCACGCTGCAGCAGCGCCCGGTCTCGTTCCTCCGGAGTGAGATCGGCCTGCTGGATCACCCAGTTATTCAGTTCCAGAGCCTTCTCGACCGCGGTGCGAGAATTCAGATCAAGGTAGATGTCTGACAGAAGCATCGATGCTTCGGCTCGCCCCAGGGAGTAACTTTCGACGGCCTCTTCAAGCAATGGCCGAGCTTCCGTGGTCGACCCGATCCGCAGGAGGCTCACGCCGAGCGCATAGGCCCACTCCGGTCGCCACGACTCGTGGAGCGCTTGTCGCTCGGCCTCTCGCAAGTACTTCGCCGCTTGAACGTACAGCCGTTCGCGCATCGCCGACTCCGACCGCTCCGCCTGGCGGAAGGAGGCGATTCCGAGAATGAATTCCACCGCTCCGGCGAAATCGGGGTCGCGGTAGTCGAGCTTCTTCAGCTCTCGGGCGATTTGCTCGGCTTTTCTCAACGCCCGCGGATTGTCGATTTGCTCTAGCAGCTCCAATGCAAGCTGCAGACGCTCTTTGGGGGGAGGGCCGGAGTCGCGAAGCAGATACCACGCGGCAGCACCAGCGAAGACGGCTAGTACGGCGAGCGCCAACAACAACCGGCCACGCGAAGTCGCCGGAGCGCCGGCCTCCGCCGAAGCGGCTTGGACATCCTTGTTTTTCGATGCCGATTCGTCGGCCATGGCGGCAACCCGGGTCGAAGGGAGGACTTCGCGAACGAGTTCTCCGGCAGCGTCGCCAGAACGATGCGGCGCACTACGAGGCTCGATACAATGCCTCCGCCAGCCGCTCGGCCAACGCCACGGGACAGTCTCGCTATGAGGACGGAACGGTTAAGAAACTATCTCAAACCCAGGTCGCATGGGCGTCGTGGGAGGGCGAAGCGCCCTCTGAGCCGACAACGGCCGGGGTTTTCTTCCGGAACGGCTCGGCCGGAGCCTCGCCTTCCGATTTCAAGATAGTTTCTAAGTCGGTAATCAAGTCGGTAATCACGGCTTCCGTAGGTCGGAAACCCAAGACAGGAATGCAGGAAGAGAGAGGGAAGGGTAAAGGGGTCGGCGCCGCGAGGTGTTTCCCGCGAAAGCACCGCCACTTCGAGTGTTTTATTCAGTCAATCCGCACGCTCGGCACGGATTGGTCGTAGCCTCGAGCGATCTGCTTGAGGGTCCTTTTCAAGGCGAGCGATCAGGCTGACCACTCGCCGCTGCCCGGAAGGGGCTTTGTTGGCGGGCGAGTCATACCGCGAAGCCCTGGTTTGTGTCAAGGGGTCTTGCCAGAAGGCGAGCTCCAATCCGGCCGTAAGGCATTGACGAACCCTCAATTACCGCGAACTCAGCGTGTTCGCTCCAGGCGAGCTCAAGGCTCCGCCCACCCGCGCGACCGACCGTCGCCTGGCGGCCACACCCTTCCATGTACCATTCTGGCTCGGGGCAGCCGCCCGGCTAACGCTTGCCCGGTCCAATACCTTTGGAGACGTCAAATCGAGACGTGCTCCACATCCAGCCGGCTCAGATCGATCAACGCCACGGTATGCATGGAAGCGCGGTAAAGTGCGCCAGGGTTGACCACCAGCGTCGAGCCCACCCGTCGTACCTGCGGCTCATGGCTGTGCCCATGCAAGACCAAATCCCAGCGGCCGCTCGCAATCGTCTGCCGTAACACGCGGCGTTGGTGACCGTGAAGGAAAGCGATCTCACGTCCTCCCCACCGGACCGACCCGAACTCATCGTGACACTGGGCCCCGATCATGCGAGCTGCGTCGCGAATGGCATCGTGGTCGACATCCATGTTTCCGAAGACCAGGTGCACAGCCCATCCGGAAAACAACGAAAGGATTTCAACCGTGTCCAAGTCCCCGCAGTGGATCAGCTTTTCCACGTGCCGTTGCTCGAAAATCGCCAGTGCGGCCTGCGTGATCGCAGTGTTGCCGTGCGTGTCACTCAAGACACCGATCAACATGCCCTTCTCCCGTCCATGAGGCACTCGGTCGGCTCGACCTCAGCAAAAAGCGCTGACAACGGACGGACCGGTTGGCCCGATAGACCGGCCGACAGGAAGGGCTGCGGCATGCTCCGGTGCCTCGAAGCGGAACATCCTACAACCGATCGCTTGTAAAATCAGACTCCTACTCA
>JAADHY010000780.1:8281-9832 GCA_013151585.1 Planctomycetota bacterium | reverse complement strand
CACGCAAGCTCGAGGCGAGCTGCGTGACCGCCGGATCAGCTTGTCCGCGAGCCAGCGGGATCAGCATCGGCTCCAGGTATGCGAAAAGGGCGTTCGGGTTGTCGCTGTCGAGCGTTAACGACTCCAGCAGCGCCCGCCGAGCCTGGTCGGCTTCGCCCCGCTTGGCCGCCACCAGCCCCACGGCCAGCCAGCGGGACGCCGGATCCGAAATGCTTTGCGCCACCCGTTCGGCTCGTGCCCACAGATGCCGGTTGGCCAAGCGGCGAGCCAGGTAAACCCGATTCGGCCGGAACAGCGGCGAGCTGTTCAGCCGGCTGGCAGAATCGACGATCGGGTCCAGCGGCGCCAGCAGCTCATCAATGTCGAAATCGGCCGCCGTGAGCAGTCGACGCGGCGACCACAGCGCCAAACGATTATCGTTGTCCGTGTTCACGGGGGCGCCCCGGCAAAGCCGAGCCACTCCCTTTTCTTCCAAGGCCAGAGCCGCCGCCACGTCTTGCACGCTGTTGATGCCGAGCCATTGCAACTCGTGACGCGACGCCGCCATTAGCGCGTCGAACAGCGTCTCGCCGGACTCTTCGCTCGTCGGCTCGGACAAGTTGTGCTCGATGGGGAGTGGTTGGTCGGAGGCCACAAACAGCAGAATCTCCGGGTTAGGCCGATACAGCCGCACGTGAGGAAAGACATCCAAAAGGGTCGCCCCGACTGAGCGGAACAAGGTTTCGTCCACAAGGCTGCTGTTCATCCACTGCAGGAATACGCCGCCCGGGTTCAAATGAGCTTGAGCGAGCTCGGCGAACTCGCGCGTGTAGAGGTGCGACGCGCCGGCCGTCCATGGATGCGACGGCTGCGACACGATCGCGTCGTAACGTTTGGTGCTGAGCATTAAGGCGCTGCGGGCGTCGTTGAGGATCACGCGCACGCGCGGGTCGGCCAGTGGGTCGTAATCCCGCTGCTTGGCAATGGCTCGGTTCGCCGTGACCACTTCAGGCTCCAGCTCGACCACATCGATCCGCCGCACCGTCTGCGGTGTTCCGGCGAGGGCCGTTCCGCCGCCTAGTCCGACCATCAGCATCGACTCTGTCTGGGGCCGAGCCAAGACGGGAAGGACGGCCAGCCACCGATGAGCCTCCCAGTCTCCGGGCGGCGAGCCGCGGCGAGCGATTCCCGCCTCGGGCAGGCCGTTGGTTCGCATCGTGTAGTAGCCTTCCCGTTCGAGCAGCAGCACGGTACTGGACCGCCCGGCCTTGCAAAACACAACGTGTCCCTCTTGCGGCTCGGACAGGAACGGAGACATCCGCAAGATGGTCTCCGGCCACTGCGGTGGAACCGCGCCGAGCAAGACTATGCCGGTCAACACACCGACCATCGGCTTCCAGGAGACTCGCCAAAAGATGACGCAAGTCGCCAAAGCCAACAGAAGGTTCGTTCCGACGGCGACCGCCGCAGTTCCCGCGAAGTCCAGACGTGGCAGCAGTGCCAAACCCGCGCCGACAGCGCCCGCGATGGCTCCGACCGTGTTCCAGGCATAGAGCCGAGCGGCCGCGCTCC
>JAADHY010000780.1:0-8276 GCA_013151585.1 Planctomycetota bacterium | reverse complement strand
CCCCGCCGAACGCTCGTCGCGAGCCAATATCCGTACTGCGAAAGGAAACGTCGCCCCCATACACAGCGCCGAGGGAAGCAACACAGCGCCCGCAATCACGACGTTGGGCAGCAATCCCGCCGGCTCACCCGCCTGAAGCCACATCGCCCAGCCGGGCAAGATGCTCAGCAGGTGATACGTTCCGAGCGACAACAGCGCGATCCCCGCCTGCGACCAAGCAAAACCCGCCACCGCGCGTGGTCGCGTCCGCGCCAACCACGACGCCGCAGCGCTGCCCAAGGCAATGCCAGCCAGAAAGGCCGCCAGCATGGTGGCGAACGCGTAAAGGCTTCCACCAAGAATTTGGCCCAACAGCCGCGTCCAAAGCACTTCGTAAGTGAACGAAACCACCCCTGACAATAGCATGAGCCAAAGAATCCAGGACGCCTGCTCATTCACGGTGCCTTCGATGCGAGCTCGCTGCAGGTCATCCCATTGCAGTTGAACGTCCCGATGACCGGCTCCGGCTGAATCGGATGCCCGCTTCGTTTTGACCGGCGGCTTTTCCGCCGAGACTGCCGGCTGCGTTTCGGCCAGCGACTTTTCGGTAGCGACGGTTCTGGAAATCCGAAACGCCACGTACGCTAAGCCGAACACCAAGACGTTCACGACCACGCCGATCCAAACCGTCGCCTGCAGTCCGAGTGCGGGTAACAGAAGAAAGGCGGTCACTAACGTCCCCACAACCGCGCCCGCCGTGTTCATCCCGTAGAGCCAGCCCACGCGGCCGCCCACTTGGCTGTCTCGTCGCACGACGTGGCGGACCAACACGGGGAGCGTCGCTCCCATCAGGCCGGTCGGGACCAGCAGGATGAGCAGAGCAGCCGTCAAGTAAAACCCGGTCTGTGTCAGACCGCCCGCCGCAGGAAGGTCCGGCTGTCCGCCGAACCACCAGACAAAAATCGATTGTACCAGCCGAAGGCCCCAGGGAACCCCCAAAGCGCTCAGCCCGATGCCCAGCTCCAACAATCCATACAGCAGCATCGGTCGACGGAGACGATTCACAAAACGAGCCGCGGCCGCCGCCCCGATCGCCAAACCGCCCATGTACCCAGCCAAAACGGACACCAATGCCAACTCAGAGGTACCGAACACCACCGCGAACAGCCTCAGCCATGCGGTCTCGTAGAGCAAAGCGGCGAAGCCAGAGAGAGCAAAGCAGGCGGACCCCAACATCAAGCCCCAATCGACCATCGGCCGGCGCCGCATTCTTGGAACCGTTCGCTCCGGTCGCCCCGATCCCCGCGCCCGCGGCGTCAGGTCGTCGGAAACCGACACCGTCCTCGTCGTGCTCACTTCAACGGCGGATGAGTGTTTCGAAGTAGGTTTCCCGAAAATGACGTCCATGTCGTTGACTCCCGAAGAACGGTCCTGCAGAGGCGGAAATCCGACTCCAGCCGACCTCCCTCGTCTTTCTTTTGCGATTGGGGGTGTTTCTTTTGCGCTTGGGGCGTGCAAAAAGGGTCGCTGCACATCGCTTTGCAGACATGCCCCCACCGGGCGTGGCGGGACGATGAGGCGTTCAGTACCTGGAACGTGCGTTTGTGTCAACCCGGTTTTCCTCCCTGTTGCGTTTGCCTTCGATGGGCAAGATGCTCTAATCTGGTCGTCACCGATGGGGCCGCCGAGCGCGACCTTAACCGACCGGAAAGACCTCGCCCGACCGGAGATGGCCAATCAGGCGTGCCCCAAGCGGTCTGCGTGTTTCCGTTTTGCAAAACAGGCCCATTCCGCAGAGAGGAGGGAGCTTCGCAGTGTCAGGCACGATCTCACGCGACTGGGCTCGATTCGAGCCCTTTGATCCGAATGAAGGCACCGTCATCCGATCGGCTCCGGGCGAAGGGGCGGGCTGGTGGGTCGGCGCGCCCGCCGTCCTGTACGACCAGGTCACAGCCGCGTTTTACCTGGCCTACCGGATTCGACGACCGCGGGGCGTGCATCCGGACCGCGGAGCGGAAGTGCACATCGCTCGGAGCACTGACGGTGTCGAGTTCGAAGACATCTGGGTCGGCCGCAAAGAGACGCTGGATAGCACAAGCATTGAACGGTGTGCTTTGACCCGCCTGCCCGATGGCCGATGGGGATTTTTCGTCAGCTTCGTCGATCCGGCCGACGGTCGTTGGCGGATTGATCTGGTCGAGGCGGATCAGATCGATCAGCTCAATCTGGCCCATCGCCGTCCCGTGTTGACCGCAGGGGATATCGGTGCCGAAGGCGTCAAAGACCCGTTTCTTTTCCGCGTGGCTGGCTTGTACCACATGATTGTGAGTTTCGCCACGGCCGCTCAGCCGGCGGCCCCGGATGAGCTTCACGGAACACACGATGCCTACAACACCGGCCTGATCAAGTCGCGCACTGGTCTGGCCACCAGCAGAAACGGGCGAGATTGGTCCTGGGAAGGCGAGCTTATCGGCCCAAGTGCCGACGGCTGGGATCGCTATTGCACCCGCATCGGCACCTTGTGGCCGCAGGACGGCGTATGGCTGGCTTTGTATGACGGTTCGGCCGATGTCAGCGAAAACTATGAAGAACGCGTCGGCTTGGCCTACAGCCTCGACTTGCGGCGGTTCGTGCGCGTGACACGCGACGGCCCGCTCATGGTCCAACCGAACGCTTCCGGTGCCCTGCGATATTTCGACGTGTTGCGGCAGGGCGATCAAACGTTTTTCTATTACGAAACGGCATGCCCCGACGGCAGCCACGATTTGCGGGTTTTCCGCCGGACCGCACGCACCTGAGCGGCACCTGGAGCCGCGCCCCTGAAATCGGGAACGTAGACCCAGAGTCTCCGATCTGATCATGAGGAGCTTGCCATGAGAACGATGTGCATGTCCTTCGCTGTGCTGCTTGTCCTTCCCGTCTCGATCGATGTTTCACAAGCTCTGGCGGCCCGGCGGCCGAGGGCGGCCGTGGTGAGTTTCGAGATTCCCAAAGACTGTCCCACGGGATTGCCCGTTTTGCTGCATGGGCAACTGGTCCGCGGTTGCCTGCCTTCGACGGTGGTGCAAGTGTGGAACGGCGACTGGGGCATCGGCCCGATTCTGTCTCAGTATGACCCTCAATCCGGCGAGGTGCTCTGTTTCCTGCCCGTCGACCGGCCGGAGCTGCCCGGTCAGACGATCTGGTGCTGCGCCACGGCCGCGTGCTTCAACGCCGCGGTCACCATCGAAGAAACGGACGCAGGCTTCCAGTTTTACGATCGCGGCCGGCCGGTGATGTTTTATCAGAAAAAGCCGCACTCGCTGGACGGCGGGGCTCACGTCAGCGCCAACTATGTCCATCCCCTTTTGGGACTGGACGGTGAAACGCTCACGGAAGACTTCCCGCGCGATCACCGGCACCATCACGGAGTTTTCTGGGCTTGGCACCAGATCTGGGTGGGACAAAAGCGAGCGGGCGACGCTTGGGCGGACAAGGATTTCTTGCCGGTGGTGAAAAAGGCCGAGATTCTGGAACAGGGGCCCCTTTTCGCGACGCTCCACGTGACCGTCCACTGGACCAGCCCGCTGGTCGCTGACAAACAGGGTCGGCCGATCCCTATCGTCCAGGAAGAAACGTCGATCCGCCTGTTCCGGGCCGTCGAAGATTTTCAGTACGTCGACTTCGCCATCACACTGCACGCCCTGCTGGACGACGTCCGGATCGGCGGCGCGGAGAACGTCAAAGGCTATTCCGGGTTCACTGTGCGTTTCCGACCACCTCAAGGCATCGCGATTGTGAATGACTCCGGCCGCTTGAAGCAGGATGCCGTCGGCGCGAAAGGTCGTTACGTGGATGTGAGCGGCTTGTTTGCGGGTGGGAAGGCGGTTTCGGGCGCGGCAATTCTATGTCATCCGTCGCTGCCTGAGTTTCCGCCCCGATGGCTGCTGCGACACTACGGACCGCAAAACGTGATCTACCCCGGTCGCTACGCCGTCCCGCTGCCGAAAAACCAGCCCCTGACCCTGCATCAGCGCGTTCTTATCCACCGTGGCGACGCTCGCCAAGCTCGCGTCGCGGACCACCAGGGTCTATACGAACTTTCTCCGGCGATGCCCCGACCGTAACCTGAACCATTCTGGCTCGCGGCGCAACAGAGCAGGCGGACCTCCGCCCCGGCCTCAAAAGCGTTCCGTCGATCCGCGGATCAAAAAGGTTTCGTTGGCCCATCTTCCTGCCCGGCTTGGCGCTCGCAAACTCTCTGCTCGACCAAGTTGCACGGACAGAGACGGACAAAGCAAGCGAGGCGCCTGCTCGACGCGCGACTGCTTCCCGAGTCTACGAAGCTTTCGCCGCCCAGCTTCGCTCCGCGCCACGCGATCAAAGATCGACCAGCAAGGCGTCCCCCTGCCCTCCTAACATCTTTGCCGTTCGCCTCAGGGGCGAGCGTGAGTTGCCCTCCCTGCCAATTTTGCAGCAACCGAAACGCTCCTTGCCCCTGCCAAGGTGGCAGCCATACACCGCGGCATTGCAGAGGCGATCCACAAGCTGCGTATTGACAACGGGTTACGCCGGAAGATTGCTGTGGGTCTGTGGCCGGCACAGGATGTGCATGATCCAAGATGGTGTTTGGAGCAGACCGCTGTGCTAGGTCGCCGAGCGTGAAAAACGACGAACTGAGGCACAATCCTTCGAAGGATCAACTGCTTTTTGTGTCGTCCGGCCGATGGCGGCAACATCTGCCCCCCAGTCGGATGAAGGATCAAGGCGAGGCTTTCAATTTGAGGAGGTAGCAATGATGACACGCAAATTCAGGCAATCAAGAGGGATCTTCGTCGTACTCGGCCTGCTGCTGGCCGTCGGATTGGTCGCTGGAACCGCCGCCGTTCTTCCGGGACTCTCAGCCCAGGATCGTTCGGAGACGCCTTTCAGCGCTCAGTCGCTTCGACAAGCGACCGATTTGTCCCAGGCCTTCCGCCAAGCGGCTCACTTGATTCGGCCGTCGGTCGTCAGCGTAACGACGGAGAAGCACGTCGGTTACGTGCAATCAATTCGTCCTTTCGGGCCCGGAGTTCCGGAAGAACTGCGGCGGTTCTTCGGGGAAGACTTTGGGCGGTTCTTTGACATCCCCGTTCCTCCGCAAGGCGGGATTCAACGGGGCTTCGGCAGCGGCGTCATCGTCAGCCAGGACGGCTACATTTTGACGAATAGCCACGTCGTCGATGAGGCGGACCGGATCACGGTTCGCACGTCAGACCACCAAGAATATCCCGCCAAAGTTGTTGGCCGCGATCCCAAGACGGACGTCGCGGTGCTGAAAATCGAGGCCTCCAACTTAAAGCCAGCTCGGCTGGGGAATTCCGATGAAGTCCAGGTGGGCGACTGGGTATTGGCCGTCGGCGGACCGTTCGGCTTGGAGAATACGGTGACGGCGGGCATCATCAGCGCCAAAGGACGCAGCACGATCGGTCTGGCCGACTATGAGAACTTCATTCAGACCGACGCCGCTATTAACCGCGGCAACAGTGGCGGGCCATTGGTCAACCTGCGTGGCGAGGTGATCGGAATCAACACGGCGATCGCATCACGGACGGGATCGTATGCCGGCGTGGGCTTCGCGATTCCGATCAATATGGCGAAACGGATTATGAACAGCCTGATTCGACATGGCCGCGTGGAACGCGGTTACTTGGGCGCCGTCATTCAGAATCTGACTCCCGATCTGGCAAAGTCTTTCGGGTTCAAAGGCGAACGGGGAGTTCTGATCGCAGACGTGACCAAGGACGGTCCGGCGGAACGGGCCGGTCTGAAGCCGGGCGACATCGTTGTTCGCTACAACGGAAAGGCGATGGAAAACGCCAGCCAGTTGCGAAACGAAGTGGCCGCGACGCCACCGGATTCGACCGTCGCCATTGAGGTGTTCCGTAACGGACGATATCACACGATCAATGTGAAGATCGGTTTGTTGGACGAGAAGGTGATTGTCAGCCACAACGGCGAGGCGTCCTCCTCGACCGATCTCGGTCTGACGGTGCGAACGTTGACGCCTCAATTGGCGGCCCAGCTTGGCTACGACGAGAACCAGAAAGGGGTCGTCGTCATTGAAGTGGACCCCCGCGGTTTGGCCGCGGCGGCGGGTCTGCGTCCGGAGGATGTGATCGTGTCGGTCAACAGTCAGCCAGTGACCGACGCGCGCAGCTTCCGCGACGCTCTGAGCAAAGCAAATCTACGCGAGGGAATTCGAATGCAAGTGAAGACTCAGGGATTCAGTCGATTTGTGTTCCTGAAAGCGCGTTAAGCCCCGGCCAGCGGCCGGCGGTCCGGCTCGGAGCTGCTCCGGGCCGGTCCGCCGGACTTCCGGTTCGGCCGAGCGTAAGCCAGCCAGCTTGTCCGGAAAGAGCCAGGCCGTTCGAGTTGGCCGGACTGCAGCAGAAAGGAGAAAAACCATGAAGGCGGCTTCTGTTGACGACCGTCCGGAAACCGAAACCGGCAACCGGTCGGAAGATCACCGGCTGCCGTTGGTGGGATTGCTGCTGCAAGATCTGGTGGCGTTGCTGCGTGAGCCCCAGGGACGCCATGACGCTCAATGGGCGGACGCCGTCATCGGGAAGCTACTGGAGTTGCTGGACGGCCAGACGGCAGGGGACACGAGTTCTCAAACCGAGCCACCGCCGGTGGCTTTGCTGACCGCGGTCGATCCTGAACTCGCCCGCGAGCTGGAAACGTTGCGAGAACGATTGGTCCATCTCCGGCACCGCATCCAATGGGACACGACACCCCTCAGCCAAAAGGTTGACGACGAGCTGAAGGCCGCCTTGCTCACGTCGATCAAGAAGCTGATCGGCTTGATCCGCCGGGCATCGCAAACGGCACCTCGCCCCTTATCCAACTGAATTCAGTCGCCGGATGGGTGTGAATTCTTCCCCGAGGAAGCCGAGCCGGGTTCATTTGCTACGACTGGCTTAATGATCCCGTATCTTTTCCCGCGATTCTCTTGATTCCCGTCAGCGGTCGCTTGCGACTGGGCAAAAGCTTCCGCTAGAATCCTCCGCTCACGAAGCAGGGCCCGAGAGATGATGAGCAGCCGTCGGGGCTGCTCCTATCGACCGCTCAACGATAGAGACGTACAAGGAGCTTGTAATGGAAGTCAACATTTGTAAGAGCTACGAAGAGCTTTCCAAGAAAGCCGCCCAGTTGGTCGCCGACGTGATCAACCAGAAGCCGAACGCGGTGTTGGGCTTGGCCACCGGTTCGTCCCCCGTGGGCCTGTACAAAGAGTTGATTCGGATGCACAAGGAAGAGGGCCTCGACTTTTCCCAGGTGGTCACCTTCAACCTGGACGAGTATGTCGGGCTCCCGGCCGACCACCCGCAGTCTTACCACTACTTCATGGAAGAGAATCTTTTCAAGGACATCAACGTTCCCAAAGAGAACATCCACATTCCCTCGGGGACCACGAAAAACTACAAGGCCTTCTGTGAGTGGTATGAGCAGCGGATTAAGGAGTGTGGCGGAATCGATATCCAAATCCTGGGAATCGGTTCGGACGGCCACATTGCTTTTAACGAGCCCGGCAGTTCGCTGAGCAGTCGCACGCGTCTGAAAACGCTGGCCCGTCAGACGATCGAAGACAACGCGCGGTTCTTCGACAAAGTCGAGGACGTGCCCATTTATGCGATCACGATGGGTGTTGGCACGATTCTGGAAGCCCGTCGGCTGGTGTTGGTCGCGAACGGCGAAAAGAAGGCCGACGCCGTCGCCAAGATGATCGAGGGGCCGGTCACGAGCATGATCACCGCGAGCGCGTTGCAACTGCATCCAGACGCTCACGTCTTCATTGATGAAGACGCCGCCTCGAAACTGACCATGCGGGACTACTACGATTGGATCCAAGAGAAAAAGCCGGGAGCGCCGGTGCAGTAAGCCATCGCACCACCTAACCATCCTGAGCCGCTGCCGGCCTGAAGGCTGGCGGCGGCTTTTTTTCCGCTGCCTCGGCGAACTCGGCCGGCAGGATGCATGCTGTCACCGCGGAGTCAGTCCGGCGGCCCAGGCCGTCCCTCGGCGGATCAGGTCGGCAGGCCCAGCGGTGTGTGAAAAACGCGCCCCTGACCATACATCAACGCGAAAGCCATCGGATGGTCTTTGCCCGTCTTGACGGATCGGGCCGTCGCCAGCAGATCGACCGGCCGATCTCCTTCCAGGCAGATGTAAAGCTCGTCGGTCGTCTCGAAGTCCTTCAGCCCTTGCGTGACTGGGTGATCGTGGTTAACGATCCGCACGATGAAACGGCGAAACGGGTCGTGCGTGTTCTTGCG
>JAADHY010000448.1 GCA_013151585.1 Planctomycetota bacterium | reverse complement strand
TGGTTTCCGCTTCCCGTTTGGGCAGCCCGACTGGCATTGGGTGAAATGGCTGATGAGCTTTTGTTAGCAAGCGTTCGCATCGTGCCGCGACGACTGAAAGAAGTGGGTTTCTCTTTCCTGTGGCCGGAACTTGAAGCGGCATTGCGTCACATTTTGCAGGTCAAATAACTTGCGAGTCGGTGAGTGGCGAGTTCCATCAATGGCCCAATCCGTAAGCGAGAGCCCAGAAATGTTGGTCCGGGTCTTGCCAATCTTCACCGATTGGGCGAAAATGATTTGACAGCTCGCCGTCATGGCAGTAACATGCCATGTACGGCTGCCCACAAAGGGCGACGGATTCCATGAGCGGCTCTTTCGGTTCTTGGCGGAAGAAAGAGCCTTTTGCCTGGGCAACAATCTCGCGCCGGGTGGGCGCGAGTGGGATTTACTGATCTGAGAGAGCAAGCCCCTCTGGTGGGCTGACGCGGCCGCAAGAGTCTGGATGCTGGCGAGAGCTCACGGAGCGGGCTGGCTACTCGAAGTGGAACGCGAAGGAGTGTTGTCTTTGCCCAGGACGGCGGCGTCGCCCGATGCTTTTTGGGTACCGGTTTCGTGCTTCTCCGGCGTGGGGGTTGCGCCAAGCTTGAAACCGCGTTGCGGTCAGACCAAAGCAAGCCGCTTCGGGCGAGGGAATGCCTCGCCGCGGCGAGCAACGACCGTGGCGGGCAACACACACTGTCGTTGGCAGCAGCGACACAGCTCTTCGCGAGAACGCGCAAGTGCGAAGACAAGGAGGCAGCACGATGGTCATGTTGGAACGACTGCGAGGCTATGCGTTCCCAAAAGCTGAGGACGAACTCACGAGTGCCCAACGAACCGAAGATGTCGTGGCCGCTCGCCTTCGCAAGAGCGGCTACCCCGATCTGGCCAACATCCGGTTCGACTTCCATGAGGGGGTGTTAGTCTTGCGAGGGCGTCTGCCGACGTACTACCTAAAGCAGATTGCCCAGACGGTCGTCGCCGACGTGGATGGAGTCCAGCAAATCGACAACCGCATCGAAGTATTCAGCGCTCCCACACGACTTCCTCGTTGAGACAGGCGGCATGACCGGCCAGCCGCAGCCAACACCCGTTGGAAAAGGTCCTTCCTGCCGAATCAGTAACTTTTTTCGATTCTTCGCGCGAGTCCTTCTGGGACTCTGCTGCCTCACTCTTGGTTTAGCTCTTACCGCCACTCTGCTATTCATCCCGATCGGCGTACCGCTGGCCTTGTTCGGGGTAGCCCGCTTGGTCACGGCTTCCGACGCCGACTGATCGCACCGAAGGACTCGACGCGTCCATCTGCACGCCGATGCGATTCGTATTTCGCGAACGACACCGCATCCGGCCCTCAAGGTCAAAGGTTGCGGTCGAGCTTCACGTCGTCCAAGTAGATGACGCTCGGGCCGTTGGCCAGGCTGACGAAGCCGAGCCATTCAAGCTGATTGAAAGTCGGTGTGCCGCAAGGCAGTTCGAGAAAACGCTGAGGCGGCTGGCCGGGAAGCCGCAGCGTCAAGTCATAGGTCCCGTCGGCCGATTTGCCCAGATCACAAACGATTTCGACGCGCAGCCACGTTTCTGTCGGCACGTGCAGCAGCCGCTTGCCGCTGGCAAAGAGTTGTCCGGCCGCGTCGATCCGCAAGCTAGGCCCGACGCGGTAAGGGCTTCTTGCATCCCGCCATTCGTGTGCGAGCACGGCGCCGGGCCCCATGCGCACGGCAAACTGCAACACGGCTCGGCCGTCGCGGAAATGCGGCCGGTAATACAGGTGCGGGTTGAAGACGTGCTCCAGCCCAGCGGCGTCGGTCAACTTTAATGAGCGGCGTCCGCTGGCGGCCCGATCGTCCGTCACGGCGATTGCATCGCCGCGGCCTTCCACGACAACGACCGCGCCGGCCGGCGGGGCTCCCACCGGCGTCGTCTCGAAGCCGTCGTCAATGGTCACCGGAGCGGGCGGCGGAGGAACGGGCGGAAGTTTGGTCGCCGGGAACTTTGCCTGCCGAGCCAGCGTCACGAGCTCAGGAGGTTCGACGATTCCGCAGCGGCTCGTGTCGATCGACTGGATGCCCAGCTTGCGCGCGGGCGAATCGGGGCTGAGCCGAAAGTCGTACCGCTCCGGATCAACAAACCTCGGGTCGGCAACAAGCCCGTGCCGGTCGCGGCCCTTCGCTTGCCAGGCCTGGAACGGCTCGCCGTAAAACTCCAGCGGCTTGCCATCCGTTCGCCAATAAAGGTTGTAGTCCCAGATCGTGTGCGTGTCGTCACGGCCGTGGGCCGGATGGAACAGCTCGCCCTGCGTCATGTAAAAGATGTTCTTTTCGACTCGCCCAGCCGGCTCGTGCGTCCACGCATACCGCCAAGCCGCTTGCCAGGCACTGAGGGCAAACACGTTGTTACGCACGACGATTGCCGGCTTGCCCGTGCCCATCAGCCCGCCGGTCAGCGTATGGTAGACCACGTTGTTCTCGACAGTCAGGCCATTGCTGCCCTGGTCGAAATAGATGCCCCAGGCCATGGCGGGCCGGCCCATGTACGGCCAGATGTCGTGGAAGACGTTGTTGCGAATGACCGTGCCGGTTTGCGTGCCGAGCGTGTAAATGCCAGCTCCGTCGCTCAGCACACCGCGCATGACGTGATGCACGCGATTGAATTGAATCGTGTTGTGCAACGTGCGAGTCGGCGCTTCGTTCCAGTTCCAGCCGAGCGAGATGCCGGAGTAGTTGAAGCTGTGGATTTCGTTGTGCTCGAACAGGTTATGGCTGGCGTGAGCGAGCCAGAAACCGACACCGGCGGCGTAGACGTACCCGCCGTCGTGGATGTAGTTGTTTGCAATGACGTTATGGCTGGACTCGGCCGTGTCCGTCTTGGCCATGTGTGGCTCGCCTATGCGGATGCCGCCCGCACCCAGATCATGGATGTGGTTCTGCTCGATGCGGTTATGCTTGCAGCCGCGGCGGAACCACAAGCCGTAGCGGCCGACGTGAGCGATCTCGCAGCGGCGGATCACGCAGTGGCGAGCTCCGTCGGCCATGACGACCGCGGGAATCGTCACCGCCGCCTGAGGATCACCGTAGCCTTTGGGTCCGAGCGTCCAGTCGGCGTGCTGGAATGACAAGCCTTCCAGTCGCACGTGTTCGACAAACCGGCCGGCATCCGGATCACCCTCAAGGCGGACCAGCTCCGTCAATACCGGCGCGAAGCACTCGGCTGCCGCCATGTCTTCGCCCTTACGCGGCCAGTACGTGAGCATGCCCGTCTGCCGGTCCAGGTACCATTCGCCCGGCGCATCGAGCAGCTCCCGGGCGTTCTCCACGTAGTATCGCTGCTGCGGGTCCCACGCTAGCGGCCGGAAGATCGTCTTGCCGGTAAACCGCACGATGCCGGCCTCCTCATCCACCTCGGCGATGCGCACTCGCGACGTGTTCCATGAGTGAAACACCACGACTTCGACGTTCGTCAGATCATGCCACGGGCGAATGTCACCCGGCGCGAACCGGAACCGATCCACGCCTCGGTTCCACGGCGCATTGCTGGGAACGTTGACCAGCCCCACGACGCGCAGGTAGCCGTCGTTCGGCTTTCGTGCCCGGACAGCCCGACGCCCGTTGACGAACAACTGGCGGAAGTACCACCGTCCGGCCTGGACCTCGGGCAGATGCATGGTCCAGGTCTGTCCCGCCCCTTTCTCCCAACCGCTGATCCGCCGGCCGCCCGAAAGGACGGGCTTCTCGCCTGGATAAGCCGCGTAGCTGATGGGAGCCATCTCCGTACCAGAATCTTCCGGCGTGAGCACAAACGGCTCAGCAAGAAAGTACATGCCGCCGCGAATGAGCACTTCGACCGGCCCGGGTGAAGGGCCTTTTTGCTTGAGCTGCCGAATGGCGTCGCGGGCTCGGTCGATCGTGGCGAAGGGTCCGTCCGTGCGCGCCGCGTTGGGCTGGGGCAGCCTGCCGGACCAATCGTCGCTGCCGTCGGTTGCCACGTAGAACCGCACTGTGGCCGGCCCAGCGCCCCCGTCAGCGGGAACCCGCATCGGCCCTCCCGCAAAAACAAGCAGCAAGAAACCGACGAGTCGAAGCAGAGACCAGTGCGATCGTTTCATGGCGGACATGCCTTTCGGTGTGTGTCGGTGGATGGATTCTTCTTGGCAGGCTGCAGGGCGGCCGGTCGTCCAGCATCAACTATGCCCAAACACGGCGTTGATTTCCAGTCGGGCCGCTTCGCCGGCACACTCCTGTATTTCGACAGTTCGTTTCCCATGAACAGGGTATCTCGGGTAAGCTGATGCGGCGACGGTCCGTGAGCGTCCTTTGAGAAATCGGGGGCGATGTTCGCGCACAGGCCAAAGCATGCTTCGCACGACTCCCACCCAAGAATCGCTTAAGGAATGCAGAAACGATTCGGGTTCGGTTTTGTAATTGGGGAGGAACGAACGATGAGAGGTCCGGTGATGGTCCGGCGTTGGCCGATGGGAGTTTTGGGCGGTCTGCTGTTGGGGGCGACCTTGGCGTTTGAGATGCCGCGGAATGGTCTGGCTGCGGAGCGGTCCGCAGGAGGGGCAGGAGTCGCGAAGACGTTTATCGAACGAGTGGGCTGTGATCGCGGTCTGTGTCTCGTCGTGGGCAACGAGGGGCGGATCGCTTTGGACGCGGCCCGTTCGAGCCCTTTCCTGGTGCATTTCATCACGCCTGAGCAGGCCGTGGCGCGGCAGGCTCAGCAGGCGGCCGACACCGCCGGGCTCGGCATCCGGCGGCTGGCCATCGAAACGCGACCGCTCGATCGGTTGCCGGAGGCAGATCATCTGGCCGATGTTGTGATTCTGGACGCGACGGTGCCGGCGGACCAGCGAGGCGGGCTCATTGCTGAAGCCCTTCGGGTCGCTCGACCGCAGGGCGTGGTCTTCGTGGCGGCTGATCGACAGGGCGCGGCTGCGACTTCGGCGCTGGAAGCGGTCGCGAAAAAAGCGGGCGCAAAAAGCACGAAAACTTTCGAGGCCGGCGGGCGCATTTGGTTCGAAATCCGCAAGCCGGCTTTGGCCGGAGCGGGTCAGTGGTCGCATTGGGAGCACGGGCCGGACAACAATCCCGTGGCGGAAGACACGATCATCAAGTTTCCTCATTTGACTCAGTTCCTGGCCGAGCCGCTTTACATTGGCATGCCGTCCATCACGACCGCCGCGGGTGGCCGGACGTTTCTGGCCATCGGCCACATCGCTCACCATCCCCGCGAGTGGGATACGCTTCAATGGCTGATCGCTCGCAACGGCTACAACGGCGCGATCCTGTGGAAACGGAAACTGCCGGACGGCTACCTGGTTCACCGGTCGGCGTTCGTCGCCACGCCGGACACGTTCTTCATGATCGACGGCGAGAGTTGCTTGAAGCTGAACCCGCAGACGGGGGCCGAGCAGGGCCGCATTCGCATCCCCGGCGTGGACGGCCAGTGGAAATGGATGGTGCTGACGGACGGTGTCTTGTACGTGATGGCTGGTCCGCCCGATCCACCGGCGCAGCTCATGCGAGGCGACCGGACGTTCGGCGGTTGGAGCTGGGCCGACATGAGCCGCGGCTATTACAGCCGGCCGCATGTGCCCTGGGGCTTCGGCAATGTGTTGGCCGCGTATGAGCTGGCCACGGGCAAGACGCTCTGGATTCACAAAGTCACTGAGGGGCTGATCGATTCCCGGGCCTTGGCCGTCGGCGAGGACAAGCTGTTTCTGTATTGCCCCGGCCATTTCCTGCGATGCTTGGACCGACGAACGGGCAAAGTGGCGTGGACGAACGAAGACAAACGCACGATCGAACTGATCGAGCAGCCGGGACGCGGGCTGACGTCGACTCCCGGATTCCGTACGGCTTGCATGGCCGTCTACACACCGCACGCGATCGTCATCCAAGGCCAGACTCGCATGAACGTGGTGGCGATCTCGCCCGACGATGGCTATCTGCTCTGGTCAAAAAAGAAAGTCACGAACAACCCGAACGCGATTTACGTGGATGGGCATTTGGTTCTGGGCATCGGACCAGGGGGCAGCCATGTCATGCTGGATCCGATCAGCGGCGAGGTGCTGGAAAACCTGCGGTTCCACAAGCGAGCCTGTACGCGGCTGACAGCGTGCTCCGACTCGTTGTTCGTGCGAGGCGAGGGGCTCCTGCGATACGACCGACAAAAGAAGAAGGTGCTGATCGACGGAGCGGCTCGGCCGGGCTGCAACGACGGAGCGATCGCCGCCAACGGATTACTTTACATCGGGCCGTGGCAGTGTGACTGTAACTTGCAGTTGATCGGTGCGCTCGGCAAGTGCTCGGCGGGCGATTTTCGGATCGACCGAGCGGCCAATGCCGACAAGAGGGAGCGTCTGGAACCGGGCGACGGCGGAATCGAGCCGACTCAGCCGTTGGAGGTGACGGATCGCGACTGGCCGACCTACCGCGGCGATCGAGACCGTTCGGCCAGCACGCCGGTATCACTGCCGGGCGGTCGGTTTCGGGTCCAGTGGCAATTCGCTCCGACGCGTGCTTTCACGCCGACGGTCCCGACGGCCGCCGGTGGTCTGGTCTTTTTCGGAGGCGAAGATGGCCGCGTGCGGGCGTTGGACGCCGCCACCGGACAGCTCCGCTGGCAGTTCGCCACTTTCAGCCCGATCAAGATGCCGCCGACAATCTGGGACGGCCGGGCGTTCTTCGGAAGCGGCGACGGATACGTCTATTGCTTGGAAGCGGCGACCGGGCGACTTTTGTGGCGGTTCCGAGCGGCTCCGGTGGATCGGCTCATCCCTGTCTACGGATCGCTCAGCTCCACCTGGCCGGTCAACACGGGCGTGCTCATCGACGACGGTACGGCTTACTTTGCTGCGGGCATCATCGACTCGGACGGCACCTCGGTGTACGCCATCGACGCTCGCACCGGCCAAATCAAGTGGCAGAATCATTCGTCGGGCTACTTGAATCCGGAGCTGCGCAAGGGCGTCAGCGCTCAAGGCAACTTGACGATCCTCGGCGACCGGTTGCTGATGGCCGGTGGGAATCAGGTTTCACCGGCGCCGTTTTCGCTCGAGACTGGCGAGTGCCTGGCGGGGCCGATCCGGCAGGGAGAGCCGAAGGCCAATGACGGCCGATTCGTCGGCGCCCTTTGGGGCGAATATGCGATCCAGGGCGGACGGATTCTGTACTCCGCGCCGGAGAACGTGGCGACGAAAGGATACTTCGACATTCATACGAAGGGCCGCCGCGTGACGCTCAACTACGGAGGTGTTCCGCCAGCCTGGAACGACACGACGCTGGCCTTGGTCAACTTCAAGCATGGCAAGCTGACCTGCTGCGACGTGGCCAAAGTGAAAGAGGCGATTGTCAACTGGCAGCCGCCGAGAGGCCCGCGAGCGGCGCGGCAACGGCTCGGTCTGGCTCAAGCGTTACGGCGGCTGCAGGCCGTCCGGTGGGAAACGGACATGGGTGAAAGCTACAAGTTTGAAGTCGTCTCGCTCGCCGTGTGCCCGAACGCGGTCGTGGCGACCTTCAAACAGCAGCTTCGGTTTCGCGCCCACCCGCAATGGTTCGTGGCCGCTTTTCACGTCGAGAGCGGTCAACCTTTGACGCGGATGGAGCTGCCGGGCGAGCCGCTCCCGGACGGCCTGTTGATTGACCGCGACGGCCGCGTCGTGGTCACGCTACTGGACGGCCGCGTGCTGGCCTATGGACGCTGATGATCGGCGGCGAGGGCTTCCCGCGTCCGTTAGTCGTCGCTTTGCAGGATGCCGCCGAAACGCATGATGTAGTAAAGAAGGGTGAGGATCGACTGAAGGGTGACGGCTACGTAGGTCCACGCGGCGGCGTTCAACACGCTCCGGACCGCGACGGCCCCCTCGGCGTCCACGATGTTCAGCTCAGAAAGCGCCCGCTTCGCTCGATTGCTCGCATCGATCTCCACCGGCAAATTGACGATCTGGAAGAAAACGATCGCGGCAAAGGCAAGCAAACCGAACAGGACCAGCGGAGCGCTGTGCATGATGGCGCCAAGAATCAGCAAGATGATCGATGCGGTCGGGCCGACCTGCGCCGCCGGTACGGCCGCGTTCCGGATGACCAGCGGCGCGTAGCTTTGTGCGTGCTGCAGCGCGTGCCCCGCCTCATGGGCCGCGATCCCGACGGCCGCCGCTGTCTGCGAATGGTAAACGTCCTGACTCAGCCGCAAGACCCGAGCCCGCGGATCGTAGTGGTCCGAAAGCGTTCCGGGAGTCATCTCGATTTCGACATCCGGGCACCCGGCGTGGTCCAAAATGTACC
>JAADHY010000746.1 GCA_013151585.1 Planctomycetota bacterium | reverse complement strand
ATCACACTGCAAGTCTTGGTGCACGTCGACTCGTTGCGGCTCAGATCGGATGACCGGGCGACACCAGAGGTGCAGGCAAGAACGGAGCCACCGACCGGGCCGAGCGGCCGAGCGACGCGACTGTGCGGCCGCTTGCACCTTCGGGATGCACTCGCTAGCATGGGTAATACTAACGAATCAACCGTGTTATCCACGGCCAGCTTTCTCCACTGCTCTGACACCAGGAGGAACACCGATGCAGAGACGGTCGACACCTGAAGGTTTTACGTTGATTGAGTTGCTCGTTGTCATTGCGATCATCGCCACGCTGATCGCGTTGCTGTTGCCGGCTGTGCAGGCAGCTCGGGAAGCCGCGCGCAAGACACAGTGCCGGAACCGGCTCAAGCAGATCGGTTTGGCTTTGCACAATTACGAGGACACTCACCGCGTTTTTCCGCCCGGTTACATCTATCAGTGGACGTCTCAGGGCAACCGCTGCGGATTCGGATGGGGGACGATGATCCTGCCCTTTCTGGAGCAAGGGCCGTTCTACGATCAGTTCGATTTCTCCCGTCCCATCTGGCATCCCGCCCACCAAGAGCTCGTTCAAAGACGACTGTCCGTGTATCTTTGCCCGACAGACCCGATAACCGAGCATGTGTTTGTCGAGATGGGGACGCCGGCGGTCGAGCGGTACGCTGCCTCCAATTACGTCGCAAACTTTGGATCGCCGGACTTGGATGCGGCACCGGATCAAAGCAATGGGGTCTTTAGCCGCAACAGCGCAACTCGCGTACGCGACGTCCGAGACGGCCTGTCGAACACGCTATTCATCGGCGAGCGGGTTAACGGTGTCCGATCTCGCAGCGGAACAGGCCATAGGCCGATCCGAAACCACGGGAAAGGTAACCTGGTCTATCACACGGGCACCGGCGGGCACGTCCATTTCGAAACGATTTGGGCCGGAGCTGTCCGCGACCTGAACGATCCAACGGACGACCACGGTCACATGACGCTCTTCCAGACCGGGCACACGCCCAACTCGCCCCAAACGGACGACCGGGACATCACCGCGCCGCATTCCGGTCTCGCTTTGTTCCTCATGGGAGACGGCTCGGTCCAAGGAATCTCGACTTCCATCGATTTCGCCGTCTACCAGGCACTCGGAACCCGAGCGGGGGGCGAGGCGGTCCCTGCATTTTGAGCACAGTTCTTTGGACGCCGAAATTTGTTGCTCGCCCCGGGAAGCTGCAACATCAGCGGTCGTCCCAGCAATCCGCCCCGTCAGCCGCCCGAGGCTCACCGCCTATTTCGCCTGAGAAACCAGTGTTTTCCGTCGAGGCAGACGAAGGCCAAAGGCAGGTTCGCAAGGGCTCGTCCTGAGTTCACAAGCTGGAGACGGGCGGCCACATTTCAGTACACTATGCAAATGAATGTCCGCACAAATCGCCTTCTGTCTGATTGCTCTCGGTTTCCGAATGCGAGCGATGTCGCAAGAACCTGTTTCCCCGAAACGCTCGGTCTGGGGCGGCGTCGGCTGTTTGGTGCTTTTCATTGGGCCGTTCGTCGCAACCGGTGCGTTCATGTGGTGTCTTTCCATTTCGCAGTTGGTCGACTGGTACAAAGCACAGAGTTGGGTTGAGGTCCCGGCACGGATTTGGTCGGCCGAGTTGAGAATCGAAATGGGTGACGAGGCGCCTGGGTATTTTGTCGATGCGGAGTACGAGTATGTCTATCAGGGCCGGCGGTTTATCGGCACTCGCGTGGCACTGCAGCCTGGCGGCGACAGCATTGGAACCTTTCACCATGATGTGGCGGCGGAATTGAAAGAGTACGCGCGGGCGGGGAAGCCGTTTCGATGCTTCGTCAACCCCAAAAATCCGGCCGAAGCGGTTCTCTATCGAACCGTTCGAGCGGAAGTGATTCATTTCTACGTTCTTTTTGTTCTTGCTTTCGGCGGAATCGGATGGGCATTCGCCAATCACGTTGCTACTCAGGCCGTTCGCGCGAAACATCGGGCCAGACTTCAGCGACGCTTTCCGCAGCAGCCGTGGCGTTGGTTGCCGGAATGGAGCGAGGAAGGGATTCCCTCGTCCGCCGGGAAAATGGCTCGGACCAGCTTGATGTGGACGATCTTCGTTGTGGGAGCGACCGCGCCGTCGATTATCGCATCCGCGGTGGACGATCGGCCTGACGCACACGTGTGGCATCGTCTGGGGTGGATTCACCGGGGGTTGGTTGTGGCTGCGATGGTCGCCACGGTTGTCCTGTTTGCGCGAAGAGCGAAATACGGTCGATCACGCTTGTTCCTGGATGGCGGCCTCGCGGTTCCGGGGGAGGTGGTTTCGGGGCTAATCACCGTCGCCCGACATGCCCGATCTCTAGTGCGTGTGGTCGAGCATTTCTATTGCCAGCAGGAGGGAAAAACTTTCGTGTCCGGCGACGAGACGGAGGCACCGCCAAAGGTCATTTTGTGGGAAAGGTCTTGCGTGTTGGAAGGACCAGGGTTGCTCGATGCTACCAATCGAGGTGTGCTTCCCGTTCGTTTTCGATTGCCCGAATCGGTGAACGAAACGCAAATGACGGACGAAGGACTCGCCGTGATCCGCTGGTTTCTTGACGTGAAAGGGAAGGCGGACGGGCTGGATTACTTCGAAAAGTTTGAAGTGCCTGTTTTTCGAGTGCTCACTGCGAAGACGTCAGATTCCGACCCCGAAGAAAAAAAGCTCGCATCGGAATCGGATGTCTCACAATCAGATCAGACATTGCTCGCCAGCGGCGTGATTGTGGAGCGATTCCCGCCCGACACTGTCGCATTCACTCGGTCACGCAAGAACGCGCTCACGGCAGCCGTTGCGACGACCTTCTTTTTCCTCCCCGTTTTTGCTGGCGGGGGCATCGCTTTGCATTGGGTCGGGGCACCCGTCGCGTTTCCAATTATCTTCTGCGTCGTTGCGACCGTTGCTGTCTTAGCGGCGTGGTCTCACTGGCTCGACAAACAGCGAATCGAGCTGAACGAACAAGAACTTTTCATCATTCGGCGGTTCATCGGTCCGGAGCGGCTTCGTCGGATCGCCCTGTCGGACGTAGCGACCGTTGAGATCAATCAGATCGGCTATTCCGGTCGACACGCCCTTTTCGAATTGCTTTTGAAGTCGACGTCCGGTGAACGAACAGTCTTGCTGCAGCCTTTGAAGGGCAGGCAGGCGGCAGAGATCATTGCCGGGGAGATTCGTCGGAGAGTCGAAGCCGCTTGCAGTCGGGCTCGGGATGGAGCAGAGGCACGGGGCACCAGCCCCACGGATGAACGATCTGCGTGGCGGAAAAGTTCCACATAGGGGCTTCCGCTCGCCGATCATTTGGGCCGATCATTTGAGGAAGCAGCTACATACGGGCCAAACGGACCATTTGCCAGACGACGGCGGCGAAGAAAGCCGTGCCGCCGACTACGGTCGCGGCGAGCCAGCCGAATATCGCGACGTAATAGAAACGGGTGAATCTTGGGTGGGCCGCTCGGAATCCATCGGGAATCCGCAGCATTGACAACATCCAGCGCAGTATTTCCCGGTCGCTTCGAATGTGAATGCGCCGGAACAGACCGACGGCGATGGCGCGGATAATCACGGCAAAGGCAGGCAACCCGATAAGAATCACACCGAGTCCGTGGATGATAAGGGCAACAGCCATCCGGAATGTCCACGGCCCTGAGAGCGAAAAGGGCGGGTGCAGCCGAGGTGGCTCGGACGTGGGGGCCAAGGGCAGCATGGCCGTTGCGTTCCAGAACGCGGCTACCAAGCCTGCCCACAGCCAAAAGGGAAGAAAAACGTAGCTGAACCACGGCAATTCGAGGCTGGGCAACGCGTCAACCTCCGGCGCATCTTTGGTTGCTTCGGGCGGGACGTCGACAACGGCGGCCTCAAATCTTGGATCACGGCGACCATCACGCCGCGTGCCACATTTCCAACATGCCTCGAATTGGTCTTCGTGCTGCTCGGCACAATTCACACATTGCCACATCGCGCTCCGCCCTGCCACTGGCTCGCTTGCCGGTCGCAAAGTTCGCGTCGGCGATTCAGGCAAGCGACTTGGCCCCCGCTAAGGATTCAGACAGCCGCTGGAGGATATCATACATCAGGTCCAGCGACTCGTGAGCTTGCTTTTCCGTAATCGTCATCGGCGGGCTGACGCGCAGCACTTTGCCGGCCAGTGGGCCGAGCAGGTGGACGCCGTCACCGCTCTCGTTGCCCAAATAACAGGCTTCGACGATTCGGTTGGCGACCTCCTTGGCTGAAAGATCGCCGACCGGAGCCGCTTCGATTCCGAAGACCATCCCTTCGCCTCGAACTTTGGTCACGACCGACGTCTGCTTCAGCCGGGCCAAGCCGTCGAAGAAAATTTGTGAGATCCGCGCAGCGTGTTCGAGGATGTCCGTGGTTTCGAATTCATCGAGCGTCGCTAGCACAGCCGCGCATGAAATGGGGTTCGCGCTCCACGTGTCCGAACCTTCGCCGTACGTCAGGCTGTTCAGCACGTCCCCGCGCCCAACCGCCGCGCTGACCGGAACCCCATTGCCCATGCCCTTGCCCAACGCGACCAAATCCGGCTCGATGCCATACTTTTCGAACGCATACATCCGGCCCGTTCGGCCGAAGTTGGACTGCACTTCGTCCAGAATCAGCAACACATCGTGGTCGCGACAAAACCGTTCCAGCAACTGCAAGTAGGCGGCCGGCGGATGATAGCTGCCTCCGCCGCCCAAGTATGGTTCGGTGATCAGGCAGTTAAGCCGTCCACCGAATTCGGACGCCAGCGCTTCCAGTTCGGCTTCGTACCGCGTCGGATCGAACGGATCCTCATACCGGCTGACGTCGTCGACTTCTTCCATCGGGAAGCTGATGAACTTGACGCGCGGATCCCGATCCGGATCGTCTTCCGTCCCCGTGACGGCGGCAGCCAACCCCTTTTTGCCGTGGAAGCCGTGTCGGGTAGCGATGATGATGTCTCGGTCCGGACGGAAATGCAGGCAGGCCCACAGGGCTTTCTGAATGGCCTCCGACCCGGACGCCGCCCACAGGACCGTATCCAGCCGCTGACCGCCGGGGCTAGCCTGTAGGCTTCTTATCAACCGCTCCACCGCCAACGTCTCGATTTCCGTGATAGCGTTGTAAGCCGTGAACGGGATCGCCTCGAAGTAACCGTCGGACCGAGCGTCCGGCCCGAACGGCGCCGCCGACCAGCCCAGATATTCCGCGAAGCGCCGGAACCACCGCCGCGGGTTGTGTCCCAAGTTCGAGACGAGTACGCCGGATGTGAAATCGTAAAGCCGCCGGCCCTCGGGCGTCCAATGGAAAACACCCGCTGAGCGAGCTAAGACGGCCTGCGACGGCGTGTAAGTCCGCAGTCCCACTGCTTCGTGTTCGGCGACAACGCGTCGCGCGGCGTTCGAACGTTCCTCGCCAGGAAACTGAATCGGCGTCACCATGCTGCCAACTCCGGTATCAACAAGAGCCAGTTGAAGAATATCCGCCCCAAAGCTGCGCGTCCTGCAAGCGGTCGCTGCCGCGAGCTAGACGGACTTCGCCTTCCCGCCAGGACGCGACCGCGCCGCTCACCTCGTCCTCGGACCTTGTTCCTCACACAGGATCGCCGTAAAGGACTTCCGGTTCGGCCCGGCCCGGTTCGTACAGCACCAGCCCGCCTCGCGGATCGTTCACGCGGACCACGCAATCCGGCCGCCCCTGCTGCTGCCGGTCGAGGATCGCCTCCAACGCCTGCACCGCGGCCACCACTTGCCGGTCAGCGGAAAGGTCGTTGTAGTGGAGCGCTCGCATTTTTTCCAGTCGTTCGGTGCGGTCGCCATCCCGCCCGAACTCGACATAAGCCACCTCGCGAGCGAACCGGTCGATCACTTCGATGCCGTAACCGCGCTGCGATCGTTCCCCCCACGGTTCCAAGAACGTCGCGTTGTAGTGGTTGTTGAGCGAGATTTTCAACTCGGTTGGTGTCTTGCCCTCGACCGTGCACTCGACACCGCGTCGGCGCGAATGACCGTTCCATACGCCATTGTCGAACCGGAATTGTACCTCCTGTTCCACGTAGCCGGGGAAGTTGTCGGGCGTGACCCACGAGGTGTGGATGTCGAAGGCGGCTTCGCGTCCGGAGTCGTACTGGTAGACAAGTCGCAACTGACAACTATCCCAAGTGCCGCCGTCCGCCGGACCGACAATCCCGCGCTGTCCGGTGGCCATGACCGTTTTCAGTCGACCGCCAAAGGTGAAGTCGATCAGCTTGATGTAGTGGACGGCAACGTACGTCCCCGGATTTCGCCCGGTAATCCACTCGGCAAACTGCTCGCCGGAAATCTGCTTCGGTTCCAGCAACGTGCAGTACCCGCTATTGACGTGCTGCAACACCCCATCAGCGAACAATGTGCGAAGTTTTTTGTGGTCGGGGTCGCACAGTTTGTGATAGACGACCTTTGCCAGAACTTTGTTTCGTTCGGCCAGCCGGACCAGTTCGTCCAGCTCTTGCAAGCTCAGCACCGACGGCTTTTCGATCAGCACATGGACGCCGGCCTGGAGAATCTTCTTTGCCGCTTCGAAATGGCGGTTGTCGGGCGTGGCCACGCATGCGAAGGTCAGCTCGGTCTGCAGCATCCGCTCAACAGCCGCCGAGCCCGAAAAACTCTCGAACGGATAGATTCGGTCGCCAGCCGACTGGCGATAACGCTCGGCCCGCCGGCCCGTCCGAGTCGCGACCGCGACGAGCTTGACATCCACGTCCGCGAATCGGCGATCGTACAAGCCTTCGAGATGAGCCCGCTCGAAAAAAGGACGGTACGTGTCGTCAAAGATCATCCCCATACCGACCATGCCGGCCCGCAAGCAATTTCGAGTTGCCGCTGCATTCATGAGGATCGCTCCCAGCACGCCCCCAGCTACTTCTCTTCTGTCACTCCCGCTTGCTTCATCGCCCGTCGGAGATGGGCGAGGGCGTCACGATAGTCGTCCGGCCCGACATATTCCAGAACCATCGGGGCCTGCGGCGTGTGCTTTTGGGCGAGCGTCACGAACTGCACATAATCCAAATCCCCCTGACCGGCCGGGACGCCCCGATCCACGTGCAACTTGCGGTCCTTGGCGTGCAGGCAGTCAATCCACGGGCCCAGTTGAGCGAACATCTCGTCCAGGTCGTTCAGCTCCAGAAGGTTGGCCGGATCGAGCAGGGCGCGGATGTGAGGCGAACGGACTTCTTCCAGAAAAACGCGCGTCCGTTTGGCGCTGGCGAAAAAGCCGCGAAAGAACGGCTCCATCAGCACCGTCGCTTTTCGTTTTTCGGCTAATTCGGCCAGATCGCGCACTGTTTGGACGGTCTGCTTCCAGACGGCCTCCTGGAAGTGATACGCCACGCGCGGAGCCGGACCTTCCGGATGGTAATGCCCCGCTTCGGTCACGAACCGGCAGACGCCCATGTCGACGCCGATTCTCATCATGGCGTCGAAGTAGGCCAAGTTTTGTCGGCGTTCGTCGGGATCCGGGTGAATCAGGTTCGTGTAGACGCCGATGCTGTGGATTTCCAGCCCAGCGCGTCGGTAGGCTTCACCGATCGCCGCCGCCCGCTGCGGCGTGATGTCCGACACATCGCTGCGGCCGTTGTACTTCCAATACCGGCTGTCGGACTGAGCCAGGAAGAGCTGAACCACGCGAAAACCCGCCCGAGCCAACAGATCCGCCAATTGGGCGTTCGTCAGTTTCGGAAAACCGAGTGTGGAAATACCGATTTTCATCAGTCGCGTCCTCTTCGCTTGCCACCAACACGTAAGTTTTCGATTCGCTCTATCTGCGTCCGTTCGGGAACGGCAGGAAAACTGCAAGAGTGAAAAAGTGCAAAAGTCCGAGAGTGCCAAGAGGGGAGACGATTCCGCCGGGCCTCTGGCGTCGAATCCCTATTTCCCGTTTGCTGTTTCACTTTTCGACTCTTTCATTTCCCGCCCTTCTCCGTCCATTGCCGGATGTAGTTCCGTTGCCGATACTCCTCGACCATCGCCGGATCGAGTGGGTATTGGCCCCAGCGCCGAGCGGCTTCGACCATCGCCCGGTAGTTCTCCGGACGCACCGACGGATGAATCGAATTGCTCGACGCCAGGATGTGTCCGCCCCCGGGTGAACCCTTCGCGATTGTTTCTTTGACCGCCTCCTCAACCTCTTCGGGTGTGGCGTGCGGCAACAGTTCTGTGCAGTCCACGTTCCCCACAATCGTCACCCGATCACCGTATTGTTGTTTGACCCGGCCGATGTCCATGTCGGCCAGCTGCTCCAGCGGATCGATCGCATCAATGCCCGCCTCGACCATGTCCAGAATCATCCAAATCTTGCCGTCTGTGTGCTTGATGTAGGGCACGTTGCGTTCATGAGCGGCCTCGACGCTCCGCTTCAAATACGGCCAAACGAACTCTCGGAAGTGGTCCGGCGACATGACCGGTCCAGCACGGCTGGCGTAGTCGTCTCCGGAAACGACCACGTCGGCTCCTACGTCGATCGCCCGCTGCATCAGCCGCACCTTGTAGTCCAGCGTCAATTCGGCCAGTTCATGGACGAGCGAGGGATTTTCGATGTAGTCCATGAAAAGGTAATCCATGCCGCCGCGCAGGTAGTGAGGGAACTCGAATCCGTCGTGCGTCAGGAAGACGATGGCGCGCTCGCCCTTGAACCGAGCGACCGCTTGCCGCAACGACTCCAACCGGAAGTCTTCGTCCGGATCGGGCGGGCTATAGTTTCGCAGGTCCGATGCGTCCGCGATCGGGCCCGTCACCGGATAGGGGATATCGAACTCCGTGTTACCCCAGACGATGCCCCAATCGTCCACGACGAGTCGTTCCTCATCCGATGCTGTCGCTCGCCCGCGGCTGATTTCGGCGACTTCAGCCGGTTCGCACGGTCGCAACCGCACGTCTTCGAAAATGGTAATCGCATCCAGGTCTTCCTGCTCGACGAACTCCAGCAGCGACCGAGCGCCCCACGCCGACAACGTAGGCTCGTTGACGATCAGCTCCCACAGCGGCACGCGATCCGGCTGTTCTCGCCGCAGGGCCGCCATGAACCGTTCGTAACCGTTCATCCACAACTTCCTTCCGCGGTCGCGACAACGGCCTGGCCTCGCGTCATCCGGTCTGCTCCGATTCAAATCCGGATCGGATACCTGCCATACCGCTTCACCGTTTCAATCATCGCAATGTAGTTGTCATACGGCACATACTCCGGCACGGAATTGGACGCGCCGCAGCAATAACCGCCGCCCGGAGCCACGGTCCGCAGACGCTCTTTCACCTCCGCTTCCACGTCCTCCGGCCGGCCCAGCGTCAACGTGGAATCCAGGTCGATGTTACCGCAAAGGCAAAGCCGGTCGCCGTACTGGCGTTTCAACCGCTCGATGTCCATCGACGCCGGCTCGCAGGGATGCAGAGCGTTGTAACCACAGTCCAGCAAATCATCGAGCACATCGTACAATCTGCCGTCCGAATGGAACAGGTAAGGCAAAGCTTTCGCCCGAACACGCTCACCGATCCGCTTGTGCCACGGAAAAATCTGCTCGCGCAGAAACTGCGGGCTAACCACCAGCCCCGTCGTGCAAGCCAGGTCATCCGGCATACGGATCGCCCCGACGCAGTCGAACTGGAGCAGGTTCTCGACCACCTGAGCTTGAATCTGCCCGACTCGCTCCACGACCCGCCGAATCAGCTCCTCGCCCAAAGCAAGCCCTATGAAGAACCGCTCCATCCCCACCAGCATCCACGAAGCCATGAAGATGTAGCCCACGTTGACGATGACCTTCATGCCGTCGGGCATCAGGCGAGCGAGCTGTTCCAAACGGGAGTAATCGTAGCCGTCCGGATCGGGCCAGGGAAAGGCGTCGAAAGAGGCTTCGTCGACGATTTGGCCCTCGCCCTCTTCGGCCCACAGGCGACTGCTGGCTGGTCCCTCCGTTTCTGCGTCGCCCACGGGTTCGACCGACTTCAGCACGTCCGATCGCAGCGTCTTGGCACCCATGATGCCCGACGCCTCGCCCCGGATCGTTTGCCGCAGCCCGACCGTCAAGGGCACGTAGTCGTATC
Organism: Planctomycetota bacterium; assembly: GCA_013151585.1. Taxonomy (GTDB): domain Bacteria; phylum Planctomycetota; class Planctomycetia; order Planctomycetales; family Planctomycetaceae; genus JAADHY01. The sequence goes on along the minus strand of JAADHY010000746.1, from coordinate 104 downwards.
CGGCCCGGACATAAAACTCCACTTCCGTTTCCAGAGTCCCTGCCGGATACCCCAGGAAACGGCTCTTAATGTCTTCGTGGATCGAGCCTTCGAACAGAGGGACT
>JAADHY010000059.1 GCA_013151585.1 Planctomycetota bacterium | reverse complement strand
TGCTGGCGCGCCAGAGCGTCCCGACTGTTCAGAAGGGTGCGTTTCGGAGCGGCGGTCGTTGCCGGGGTTTCGGTGCTTGGCTCGTCGATTGGCGAAGAGTTGTTTCATGCGCTGCCGATGCTCTTTTGCCTTTTGCAAAGCCGTTTCCGCTCCCTGGTGGTCCCCATCTTCTCGGCAGCACTCGGCCAGAAAGCTGAAGCCTCGGGACAGGGCGGCGTGCACGAACCAGGGGCGAGTGTCGGCTTGGGGAAGCACATCGAGAACTCGAACAGCTTGGCGAGCCTCCACAACCGCCTCGGCCGTGCGACCGCGCGACCGCAACAGCTCGGCCAACGAACAGTGAAACCGGGCCAACAGGACCTGATAAATGGGCGCTCGGGGATATCCGGCGACGAGTTTCTGTTGCCGGTCGATTGCTGCGCGAAGCTGCTGCTCTGCCTTGTCCAGAATGGCGTCCCGTTGCTGCCTCTCGTCGGTCTTCGATCGCGCGCTGAATTGCAGAAACAGGCCGAGCTGGTGATGCACGCGTGCCACAGCCGCCGCGTATTCCGGCACCTGCGGATAGTCGGCGGTGAGTCGGGCCAGATGCTCGATAGCCTGACGCAACTGGTTTTCGATCACGGCGTCGTCCGGCCGAGTCTTCCAGGCCACCGGATTCGCGGCGATCGAATACGTCTGACTCAGCTCGAAGCGATAGTCCGGGACGTCGGGGTTTTCTTCCACGAGTTGCTCGAGCAGCTTGGTCGCTTGCTGAATGTCCGAGCCGATCGGCCGTCTGTCCGAGTCCGGGCGGCCGACGGGTAGATCACGGTAGCACAGGGCCAACAAGTATCGATACTCGGGCAAGTGCGGGTACTCTTCGACCAATTCTTCGAGCAACTGAATCGCCTGCCGCCCGTGCTCCTGAACACGTCGACGGAGCCGCGGCGGCCGTCCTCCGTGGCGTCGACGGTCGGGGCCGGGGCGAGCCGCCTGGAGTTGTGGCGAGTGGCGAGCCGTCTCGGACAGGCTCTTCGAAGACGCCTGACCGGGAGCTGTTTCCGCTGAGCCGCTGGCCGGCCCGCTCGCCTTCTTCGCTGGCGGAACGGGGGGACGATGCGGCCAGAAGAACCCGCCGCTCACTCGCCGCATGGTCGGACGGGCCAAAAAGTAGTAAGTCCGAGCCCGCTCGTATCGAGCTCGGGGTGAGCTGGCCACGGACGGTGGAATCTGATCCAGAATCTGTAACGCGTTTCGGTGAGCGCGATACATGGCGTCAAACCGCCGCGTCGCTCGATATAAGTTGCCCAGTTGGTTATACACCGTCGCCAGCTCGACGGTCAGGACGGGAGCGTCCTCTTTCGAAGAAGACGTGGCTTCCCCTTCGTTTGTCTCTTTAGCCTCTCTCGCAGGGCTTGAAGCGGACGCTGAAGCACGTCCGGCCGCCAGCAGCGAGCGGTAGATGTTGATGGCCTTTCGGTAAGCCTGCTCGGCCAGTGGGTATTGCCCGAGTTGGCAGCGGATGTCGCCCACCCGCCGGCTGGCGTCGGCCGCTTTCTGCCTGAGACGCGATTCGTCGTCTGCCTCTTCCGCCAGCTTGTCGTAAAAGACCAACAGATTCTGTAGCAATGAGGCCACTTCCCGCGACACAACCGGCTGCGTCGGCACCTCGTACTCCTGGCCTTCGTCGTCCGAGACGGTCAGCTCGGCCGTCGTGGTGATTCGGGTTGGAGCGAGCTGGTCGAAGATGCGATCCAGGGCGTTTAGCGCCAGTTGGGATGTCATCTCGGCCCGATGCCGTTGTTCGCGCTCCCCTTGCAAAGCCTGAGCGACCAATCGGTTCGCTCGACGAGTCTGGATATACCCGACCGAGGTGATCACCGCGACCAGAATCAGCAACAGGATGGCACTCCCGCTGGCAGCGGCCAAAGCCCGATTGCGTCGGCACCAACGCCAAAGCCGCTCAACCGGAGAAATCCGCCGGGCTCGGATCGGCTCGTCGTTCAGAAACCGCTGCAGGTCGTCCGCCAGCTCGGCCGCCGTCTGGTATCGGTGAGTCGGCTCACGGCTCATAGCCTTCAGCACGATTGTCTCCAAATCGCGCGGCACATCCGGATTCCAACGACGCGGGGGCGGTGGTTCTTCGTGAGTGATGCGCCGGATCAGCCCTTCCCGGCTGGTATCTTCGAAGGCGGGGCGCCACGTCAGCAGTTCGTACAATGTCAAGCCGAGGCTGTAAATATCGCTTCGTTCGTCGGCCCGGCCGTGAAACTGCTCCGGAGCCATGTATCGCAGCGTGCCGACAATGTCGCCTGTTTGGCTGATGTCGTCGTGCTGGATCGCCTTGGCCAGCCCGAAGTCGGTGATCCACACATGCCCGTCGATGTCCAGAAGCAAATTCGCGGGCTTGATGTCCCGATGCAGCGTGCCCTGGTCGTGGGCATAGGCCAGCGCGTCCGCTACTTGCCAGGCAATGCGAGCAGCGTTCTTCCAGTAAAGCGGACCGTGAGCCGAAGCCGCAACCGGCCTGTCCCATGCGGTCGGCCGCGGACCGGACGCTGCGGTGCCGGCGTCGCCGAAAGCTCCATGGTCGCGTTTCAAGTGAGACGGCCCCAAGGGGGAACCGGAGGAAGCACGTGGCGAAGATGGTTCCTCGACTGGGGCCGTTGCGTCGGAGCCGTCTGGTGTGGGGGACTCGGCGGTCGGGCCGGGCTGAGTGATCGCGACGGACGCCGCGGCCACTGGCCCGTCTTGGTCGTCCCGCCGCTCCTTGGGCGAAGCCACTGCGTCCGAAAGCAGCTCCGATGGCCGACCCGAAACGGCCCCCCCACAGGCCTGAGTCGGAGCTTCCATGGTAGGCGTCCGATCCGTTCCGGTGGCAACTTCAGGGGCGAAGCCGCTTGACTCAGTCGTATCATCCGTTGAGGAAGTGGGAGGACTTCGTCGAGGTGGAATGTCGCCTCGCAACAGCGCCGCGCCGATGCGGGTCAAAGCCGCGTCGTCCAGGTCTCGGCGCGTCGTCAGCTTTTCCGGCGGCGGCTCGCCCTGCGTCGGCGAGGAACGGGACTCGGCCAAGTATCGCAGAATCTGGTCAAGCCCGACGCCCCGGATGTACTGCATCACGTAGTAGTGATATCCGTCCTGCTCGCCCACGCCGAAAATGGGGACGATGTTGGTATGGTGCAGTCGAGCGGCGGTGCGAGCTTCCCGCTGGAACCGACGCAGTTGTTTGGAATCGAGAAGGGCCTGACGCGGAAGGACCTTCACAGCCACGCGACGTCGCAGCGATTCCTGTTCCGCCTCATACACAATCCCCATCCCGCCACGGCCGATCTCGCGAATGATCCGATAATCCCCGAGCCGCTCGAGCCGAATCGGGCCCAACGATGCTCGGCCATCCGAGCTGCGCTCTTTGCCCTGTTTGAGCCGTTCCATGGCCGCGATCGTTGGGAAAAGCTCCCGGATGTCGTCCGCAAGTTCCGGATGCCGCTGGGCGTACTCCGAGACGGACGGCGACTCGCCGCGCCGTAGCCGCGCGATGAACTCGTCGGCCAGCAGCTCGACCGGGTGACGTTGCTCATCCGTGTCCGGTGCCGGCGCCTCCGAAGCGTGGAAGGCCGTGTCGTCCAGCCCCCGAACATCCAGCTCTGGTGAGACGCTCGCGTCCGTTGCTTCCGCGCCGGGAGCGTCGACGGGCGGAACGTCTTCCGGCTGTTGCGGTGCGTTGTGAGATTCTGGCTCACTCATACGTGCTCTCTCCTGCCGTGGCCCGCCAATCGGACTTGGCCCAAAACCGAGCCAAGCTCCGACCGCAGTCAACCGACCTCGCCCTCCATGCCAGGTACCTCCGAAAGAATCTGCTTCAGCCGTTTGACGGCACGGACATAGCGAATGCTGGCCGCCTTCTGTTGAATCCCCAAGACCTCCGCAACTTCGCTGTTGGTCAGCTCTTCAAAATGACGGAGGGCCAGTACTTCGCGGTCGATCGGGTTCATTTTCTCCAACGCTTCCTCCAACTGCCGAGCGAGTTCGTGCCGCATCGCCGCTTGGCTAGGCGAGGTCAGATGCCCCAAAAGCTGAGCAGCCAAAGAAACGGAAGTGGTGTTCGAAAGCGCGTTGTGGATCGGAATCTCGCGATCAGCCGCTCGCATCTGGGCTCCCAAATGTTTCCGATGAATGTCCACCAACGTTTGCCCCACAATGCAACGCAGCCAGACAAAAAAAGACATGTTCCGTTGCTGCAAATAGTGGGGCAGACGTTGTAAGGCGTCCAGATAGGCTTCCTGGAGTACGTCGTCGGCATCGACCCGCCCATGAAGGCGGCGGTCCAGGCGGAAATGCACCATCCGCCAAAGCCGTTCGCGATGCTGCGAAAACAGCTCGGCCAGGGCTTCCTGATCCCCTTGTTCCAGACGCTGCCAGAGCGATCCGCCCTGGTCCTCTTCATTGCCCATCAACGGCTCCACCCACTCCCATAAACGCGGTCGGCTCGGTCGAGTCTACACGGCTTGATGCCGCTGCTGACCGGCCTCTCCGACTGATCGCATCCGAAATCTGAACTCTGCTTGCGTTCTTGCAACCTTGATTACGGATTCGGCCACACTGACCCGATGTGTGAGCGAGGGAACAGATTCGGACGCCCTTGCTAAGGCTACGGGCTGAAACGGTTCCCGACCAAACGGCAGTGTCGTCCCCACAGGCACTCAACCGTTGCCGCAAAGGCGACTTCTCCGGTCAGCCGCTGTAGATTCTGGCGTGCCGCTTCCGTTTCCTTTAAGTGTACTGCATTCGCGGGCTCTTTCACGAGAGCAACTCGATTTGCTTGAGCATCTCTGGATGGGAACCGGCCGAAGCGGTCCCCGGTACAGACCGATTGTGCGTCGTGCCTTTAAACGCGGCGGCTCGTGAGATGGCAGAACGGTCCAAGACGCACAACGCCCGATGCCCCACAAAGAGTGTCGCCGAAGCTCGACCGGCGGTGTCCCCTGTCAGCGTCGCGCTCCGGACCGCGACGCCCTCAAGGCCGTCGGGCAAGTGACGGCCCCGACGGCGTGCCCGGCCAGGTGGCCAAGCCTCCGACCAAGTTTACGCTCGGGCCGCGACAAACGGAAAGAGCCCCAATATGGTTCATTCGAAAAACATCTGCGACCTCAACTCGATCCCGGATGCATGAGCGAGCGATCGGACGAACCAAAGCGAGAAAAGCAGCGGCCTTCGCGCACGCGTCGGGTTGATGTGACCTGTGGCGACGCTGCAGACGGTTTCGCATGATCCACAAACTCGCCCATCAATGTTTGGCGACAGAGGTTCCATAGAACTCAAGACGAGGAGTAAAGTGATGAGACTGGTGATAGGCGGTTTGGTAGCGGCGTTGGCCGTGGCGTTGATGACAGATACGGCGATGGCTCAACGACCAGGACGACCGGGCGGTCGACCGGGCGCTCAGAGACACCGAGGTCCCGGAGGTCGCGGGATGGGACGGCGAATGCCCGTCAGTCCGCTCATGCGAGCCCTCGACCTGGACGGCGACGGCGAACTGTCGGCCGAAGAGATACAGAAGGCGGCCGAGTCATTGAAGAAACTCGACAAGAACGGCGACGGCAAACTGTCTCGCGACGAGCTGCGGCCTCAATTTGCCGGTCGCGGCCCCCGCGGCGGTGTCGATATCGTCGAGCGTCTAATGAGCCTCGACAAAAACAAAGACGGCAAAGTCACGAAAGACGAGTTCCCGAACGAACGGATGGCAGCGCTCATCGAGCGCGGCGACACGAACGGAGACGGAGCACTTGACAAAGCGGAGATCGAGCAGATGGCGGAACGCTTCCGGCAGCGAGCCGGGCAAGGCCGCGGCGGCCGCTCCGGCGCTGCCCGGCCGCGCTGACCTTCGGCTACAGGCCGGCAAACCCCTGGCCCAGGGCGATGCCTCGCTTGCCCTGGGCTGGGAGATGCCCTTCCTTTGGAGTCAGACCAGTGCCAGCCGAGAGGAACCGACGCGGTTACAGTGCGCAATCCTGCAGCGCCCGTGCTCCCGTCGGACGTGAGAAGGAATTCCGTGAGACCGTCGGCGACCGCTCTGTGCTTTGAGGCTTGCCCCCGCAGCACGGGCACCCGCCCGAGGCTCTCTGCCCAAGTCACCCGGAAGAACCAGCATCGAACCCGTTGGTCGGAGGCGTAGCCGCGCCAAGTTCACGCCGCCGCTGGGAAATCGTTGGACGAGCGGAAACTGACGCGGGCGGGACCGGGCGCAAGAATCGCGACCACCTGTTCGAAAACTCGTTCAACGGTCAGATCGCGCATGCAGCGGTGATGGCCTTCCGGGCAGACCCGCTTCTGGCATGGACCGCACTCAACCGGCTGTTGCATATGGACGGCTCGTCCGTAGAAGGTTTCGCTCCACGCGATGTGCGTTGGGCCGAACAGCGTGATGACCGGAACATTGAAAGGGGGCGCGAAGTGTCGGGGGCCGGAATCGGTCGTCACCAGCAGCTCGCAAACGCGGACCGCCGCTTTCGTCAAGCCGATGCTCGGCGGCGTGTCGGCCAGCGAGATCACATGGGGGTGATCGGCCAACTGAACAATCCGGCGGGCCGTCGCTTGCTCAGCGGGGCCGCAAAGGACCAATACCGTGCGACTCAGTTCGCAGGCAATTCGCCGGGCCAGCTCTCCGAAAGATTCGCTCGGCCAGTGCTTGGCCGCACCGTACGCACCGCCGGGATTCAAACACACGATCCGGCGAGAGCGGAGCGACGGTTCCCTCTGCCGCCAGAAACGACATAGGATGGCTTCGTCTTCGGGCGTGGTTTCCAACTCCATCGTGCGCGATAGCTCTGTGCAGCCAACGGCTTGAGCCAGTCGCAAATACTCGTCCAGAACCGGTCGTGGCTCGCGGCGGGGCGCGGCCGGAACCGGATCCGTCAGCAGCCAATTGCGGCCGTCGCGTGCAAAGCCCACGCGGCGTTTCGCCCCCGTGAGCCACGCCAGCAAGCCGCTGCGAAACGAATTGGGGAAGAGGATCGCCAGGTCGAAGTGTTCCCGCCGGAGCCGCCAAGCGGTGGCAAATTCTCTGGCTCGGCTTCCACCGCCCGAACCGAGTAACACGGCTCGCTGTAGCAGACGCGATCCGGCCAGAACATCGGCCACGTACGGCCGCATGACTCCGACGATTTCGGCGTCGGCGAAATGGCGTCGGATCGCACGCATGGCCGGTGTGGCCATCACCGCATCGCCGATCCAGTTAGGCAGGAACAGCGCGATCTTCATCCGGCTTTCCGTTGGGCTTGTTGGGTCGGCGGCTTTGGCTCTGGCGGGGCTGAGTCACCGGGCGTAAGCGGAATCGTGCCAGCCCCGAAATTCGCGTCGGTGCTGGCCATCGCTTGACCACGAATGCGTTTCACGATGGCGGTGGTCGAGATGCCCGGCACTAAACCCAGCGGCTTCACCTGACCGCCGTACGCCTCGACCAGCTCGCGGCCGACGATTTCGTCCTGGGAATACGTCCCGCCTTTTACGAGGAGGTCCGGTCGGATTCGCTCGATGACTGCGTGAGGCGTTGTCTCGTCGAAGATCGTCACATAATCGACCGCTTCCAACGCCGCCAGCATGGCCGCTCGCGTCTGCTGATCAAAGATCGGTCGGCCCGGCTCTTTCCCCAGCCGCCGGACACTGCTGTCACTGTTGATGGCGACGATCAGGCAGTCACCTTCGCGCGCCGCTTGCTCCAAATACGTCACGTGCCCGGCGTGCAGCAAGTCGAAGCATCCGTTGGTCAAGACAATGCGATGTCCGAGCCGACGACGGGCCTCGACGTGCCGGGCGAGCTGTTGTAAGTCGCAAATCTTTTCGTGGGTACGGTGAGACCCGCTGAGCAGGTCGGCCAGAATCTGCTCGCGCGAGATCGGCACGACGCCTAATTGTTCTACTTCCAGTCCACCCGCCACGTTGGCCAGACGAGCCAGTCGGTCGGGTGGAACCCCCTCGGCCGCACCCACACCGATCATAGCCAGGACCATGTCACCGGCTCCGGTGATGTCATAAACCTGGCGCCGCCGTGTCGGGAACCGCTCGGCTCGGCCGTCGGCCAGCACCAACGCAATGCCGTCGCTGTCGAGCGTAATGAAGACGTAGTCAAGCTGGAACTGCTGACATAGTTGGCGGCCAGCCTGAAACGCATCGTCGTCGCCTCGGATCTCGCGTCCCGTGGCCAGCTTTGTCTCCAGCCGGTTCGGCGTGATCGCCGTCGCGCCGCGATAGTTTTGGTAGTCAACGCTGGAAGCCGGGTCGACCAGTACGGGAAGGCCGAGCCGCCGGGCTTGCTCGATCGCCAATCGGACAATTGGCGGGGTGCAAACCCCTTTGGCGTAGTCCGAGATCAGGACGGCGTTGTGTTCG
>JAADHY010000176.1 GCA_013151585.1 Planctomycetota bacterium | reverse complement strand
CCTCACCCGGCTCGCTCCGCGAGCCACCCTCTCCCGCACGCGGGAGAGGGGACCAGTTGACTGCGGCCGGATTCGGAATCACAAAGTGCGTCGTGCGCCATCGCCAGTGGCCACCTCGCTTAACGGAGCGCAAATTTTTACCAATGCTTCCGAGCATCAAGGGACCCAGAGCATGACCGATTCACCGTGCGCGGATGGGGTTCACTCGCTGGTCCCTCCCGAACGGATGCCTGAGCACGTGCGCAAACTGCGTGCCACCTATGCGATCACACCGGGTGCGCCGTTGGTGCAGCGGGAATTCTGGTTCTACACAATGGAACAGTTCTACCGGCAGGGGATGCCACGCGATGCCGATCCCGCGGAGTTTTTTGGGTACGATCCGCCAGCGACGTTCGAGCTGAAACATCTCGGCTGGTGCGAGCCGGAATTTGTCCCACCCTTTGAAGAGACGGTGCTGGAAGACCGCGGCGAATCAGAGGTCATCCAGGATTGCGCAGGCCGAAAAGTGCTGGTGTTCAAAGGCCGGCGTCACGGGTTCATGCCGGAGTATCTCGACCACCCGGTCAAAGACCGCCGGACATGGGAGGAGAACGTGAAATGGCGTCTCGATCCCCAAGCCCCCGGTCGGTTCGATTACGTGGCGGAACTTCGACCGCAGGCCCTCGCAGCCGCAGCCGAAGGTTACCTGATCTCACAGCATCTGATCGGCGGCTACATGTACCTGCGCAGCTTGTTCGGCCCGGAGGGAATCCTGTACGCCTTCTACGACATGCCGGATCTGGTCCACGATTGCATGGCAGCGTGGCTGGAGCTGGCGGATGCGGTCATCGCCCAACACCAGCAGTTCGTGACGCTCGACGAGCTCTTTTTCGCCGAAGACATTTGTTTCAACAAAGGCCCGCTGTGTTCGCCGGCAACCATGAAAGAGTTCCTTTTTCCGTACTACCAGCAGCTTTTGGCCAATGTGAGAATGCGTCAACGGGACCGGTCGCGACATTTGCACGTGCACGTCGACAGCGATGGTCATGTTGAGCCGATCATTCCGTTGTACCAGGAAGCCATCGGCATGGATGTGATGAGCCCTTTCGAAGTGGCTGCCGGATGCGACGTGGTCGCCATCGGACGCCGGTATCCCGACCTGGTTCTCTGCGGCGGCATCGATAAACGAGTGCTGGCCCAAGACAAGACGGCCATCGACGAGATGGTCGAGCGGATCTTGCCGGCCATGCGTGCTCGGGGCGGATACATCCCGACCTGCGACCACAGCGTGCCGGAGGAAGTCTCGCTGGAGAATTACCTGCACTATCGCAAACGATGCCTTGAACTGGGGACGTAATTCACGCCAGGTCTTCGAGGGCGTCCAGCACCACAGGAATCGACGTCTGCCAATTGGTCGGCAGATCTTCGGAGACTTCGAAGGCGAAGGCCTGCTTGCCGGCTCGGGTGCGTTTGGCGATAACCGCCTGACGCAGTTTATCGGCAGGCTGGTAGTAGAGGTCCACGTTGATGTTGGCCCAAAAGACTTTCTCGGGCCACAGGCGGCGGCATTCGTCGTAGGTCAGGTCGCCTTCGGGCGGTTCGGTCAGCGAGTCGATGATGTGAAACGGCGCGGCCGCGATCTGGTCGGCGATGCAGCGGAGCGCGCCGTCGTAATGGACCATCACGCGCTTGTTGGCCGCAACGTGGATCGGCACCGCTTCGTCATAGACCGACGCGAGGAGTTCGCGGTATCGATCTGGACCGAGCATGCTGATCGTGAGGTTCTCGAACCACGCGACATACCGGCCGGGTCCGGCCGCGATCAGACGCTGCTCTTCCAGGAAGAGCTTGCGAGCGGCTTGGTACAAGTCGAACAGCTCGGCCACGCCCGCCGCCAGGTCTAAGCAGAATTGTTCCGTCCCGGCCCAGTCGATGTTGATGCTCATCGCCGGAGTGCGGTGCTGCCAGTTGCCCGCGCCCGTGACGATCACGACTCCCTGATCACCGACGACGTGTTCCGCCCGTTCATACGCCTCGTAACGGGGGACCAATTCGGTGTGCTCCACGATCCATTGCTGCACCTTGTAGTCGTCCGATGTCTTGATCCACTCTTCGTGGTGCCATCCGTTGCGTGTCGCTTTGCGGATGGTTCCGACGGGCGTCGTCTTGGTTTCGATGCGGTAGACGTCGCCGCCCTTTCGCACTTCTTTGACCTCATATTCGACGCCGTGCTCGATGGCTTCGATGATGGGGCAGTGGCACCGCACGCTCAGACCGCGATCCAGCAAGCGCCGCCACGAGGGCTGTCGCATCGCCGCTTCCAGTTCCTCGATCGTGATGGCGCCCATGTTCCAGTCATAAATGGTCAGCGGTGTTTTCTCGGGCGTGTGCCCCTCCAGAGCGGCGATGACAAGTTCGCGTGGAGTCATAGCGTGAGGCGGCTTTGGCAGTTATGTTTCCTCGAGGTCCGTTGTGGCCTTCTCGATCTCGATGCCGCCGACCAACCGGCGAGCTTCGACCAGCGCGTCGGCACGCACGCGGTACTCGGACGGGTACAGCACTTTCGCGCCCGAGGTGCGAATCGATGCCACGTCGCGCGAGCGTTCGATCAACTGCCGGACCAACGCGTTGTCGCCGGCCTTGCAAAGGACCAGTTCTTGTTGAGGTCCCAGAATCTCTTGCACGGTGGCGGCGGGATCGGTTTCCAGACGCGAGCGATCGACGCCGCCGGCCAGCAATTCAGCGGCCAAAAGGTTGTCAAAGCAATAGGCATAGTTGAACGGGTGGACGATGTGCGGAGCCTCGGGCAGCGTCGGCGGCCACTGACCGTCGGAATTGTACGAGTTGGTCAAATGGAACCAAGCCCGGTCGACCGTGTCGTTGTCCAGTTCATGCTGCACGGCTTTCAGTTTCTCGCGCACCAGGTCCTGCCACGGACGCAACAGCCGGGCCATCGGCGTGGCGGCCCACGTGGAGGCGCGGGCTCCGTGCCACGCGGAATCGTCGTCGAAAGCAAGCAGGTCGTTCAGCGCAGGCAGCGAGTTGCACGCCTCGTCAAACGTGATGAACTCGCCCAGTTTGCGGCACTCGGTCACCAGCGAGATGAGTTTTTCTTGCGCGTCGTCCGTGCGTTCGAACACGTGGTCCGGTTCATTCTGGTACTTCAGACGAAACCAGCCGTTCGTGCCAACGTATTCCGCGTCGTCGGCGAAAATGATCAAAGCCCCTTCCGGCTCGCCCGGGGCCTGCTCCGAGTATTTCCGGATCAGCGCCAGGTACTTCTCCAGCGTGTAGCCTTCCATCCCCATGAAAAAGCGGACACCGAACTGGGCGACACGGTCGGTGCGCAAAAAGACGCGCAAGCGGCCTGGCTCTGCGCCGGCAATTCTTTCGAAGGGAAAATGAATTGCACGCTCTATGCCCGGCAAATCAAACGCGAAGCCGAAGTGATAAAACGCCGGATCGTCGGAATGTTCTTTGGCGTAGATCTCCGGGCGCAGGGGGCGGCCGTCCGGATCGAGCGACCGGCTGTAAGCCTCGAAATCGCCGATCAGGTTGCGGTAGCCCGCACGCAGAACCAGCTCGGGGAGAAACCCCCTCCAGCCGCACTCCGGGTTCCAAAAACTCCGCGGCCGGAAGCCAAAGTGTTTCCTGTAAACTCGGTTCGAGAACTCAACCGATCGGAGCCCGTCTTCCATCGGGAAGTTTGGCAGCATGGGATGGGCGTACGGGGAGCCCATGAGCTCGCAATCGCCTTGAGCGACTGCCTGCTTGAGTTTCTCTAGCACGTCGGGCGTTTTCTCAGCAATTTGCTCGATCGTGTACCCGGACGCCTCGAAAACGTATTTCGTGCCCGGGAAATGTTCGCGCATCGTGTCGAGAATCAGCTCGTACGCCGACCGGATCACGAACTCGTACCGTTCCGGCACGAGGTACGCGTAGTTCAAGTTCGCGTGGAAGACTAGGACGTACTTCATCAGACACCGTCTCCGCACAGGCACACGGCCGCGTGAGGTGCGTACTTCAACACGGCTGTGACGATGACATCGCCATCACCGGTCACTGCCACGAGAACACATCACGTGGAACAAAAAGGCAAACGCAGCAGCTTCATCGATGTCGACACGCGGCGTCTCACAAGACCGTGCCGAGCTGTCATCGTAGCGGAGTCGCGCGCGTCGAAAAAGCAGGCGGCAAGCCTTTTTCTCGTGGCCGAGTTCGATATGCTGGAGGTCTCGACGCGGCCCGTCGGCCGCACCCCGCGCAGGCGAGTCTCTTCGAGACTCGCAGGTTGCCGGTCTTGGGGAGACCGGCTCACGACACGCGCGCACCGCGCACAGGTCGCGACGTCCGACGGCGGAAACGGAAACGCGCACGGCGGAGACGGTTGCGGTGTGTGACGGGCCTTTGCCGCTGAATGGCTGTGATCCAACCGGACTTTCGGGAGAGTTTGCCATGCAGAGAATCGCGATGGCCTGTGTGCTCCTGATGCTATCAGACGCGGGAGCGTCCGAAGCGGCGCCGGGCAAAAAACTTCCCTTAGGGATGTTTTTCGTTGCGCCGGACGGAAACGACGCTCATCCGGGAACGCGAGAGCGACCGTTTGCAACGATCAGCCGTGCCCGCGATGCGGTGCGGGAGCGGATCGCTTCCGGGCCCCTGACGTCGGACATCCAGGTCATCATTCGCGCCGGGACTTACCGCCTCGAGGAGCCCTTGGTCTTCGGCCCGCAAGATTCGGGCACCGAGCGGTTTGCGATTCGGTACGTAGCCCAAGGCGACGTCGTGGTGACCGGCGGACGGCGCATCACGGGTTGGAAACAAAGCGAACACAATCGTTGGACCGTGACGCTGCCGGAAGTCAAGCAGGGCAAATGGCACTTTCGTCAGCTTTGGTCCGACGGCCGGCGCTTGCCCCGCGGGCGGTTTCCGGATCAAGACATGCTGACGATCAAGACGGTTTCCAAGGACGCGAGAACCCTTGCGTTCAAAGAGCCGTTGCCGTCGGGCAACCTGGGCGGCAAAGACTGCGAGCTGGTTGTGATTCAGAATTGGTCGATCGCTCGAGGAATCATCGAGTCCTCGACCGGCAACTCCGTCACGACGGCTACGCCTATGGGCTACGTCGGCCATCGCTGGACGACAGCTAGTCCGGGGAAACATGCTTACTTGGAACATGCTCCTGAGTTTGTCAACGATGCGGGCGAGTGGTACCTGGATCGGAAGACGGGCGTGCTGACCTACCAGGCGGCGAACGGCGAGAACCCGAACGAGCATGAATTCATCGCGCCGGTGCTAGAAGAACTTTTGGTCATTGAAGGCACGGCCGAGAAGCCGGTGAAGAACTTGCATTTTGTCGGCGTTCGTTTTCTTCACACAGCCTGGCCCATTCCGGAGATCGGCTATGCCGGGATTCAGGCCGCTCATTACGGCGATCGCGAAATCGAGAAGCCGACCTTTGCCGTCCCGTTGGCGATCCGGCTGGTTTATACCGAGGACTGTGGTTTCGAAGGCTGCGTGATCGGCCACACGGGAGCCAGCGGCCTGGGACTGGGCGCCGGCTGCCGCAACAACAGGATCGTGGGCTGTGAAATCGCCGACGTGGGCGGAAACGGTCTCATGGTCGGATGGCGTCCCAAGGCTGACAAACCGCCGCGCCAGTGGTTCGAACACAACTGGGACCGTACGCGCGACGTGCCTGTCAGCAACGAGATCTCGAACTGCTACGTTCACCGTTGCGGGCAGCAGATGTTCGGCGCGGTGGGCATCTACGATGCCTTCGCCCGAGGGACACGCATCGTGCATAACCTCGTGACCGACCTGCCCTACACAGGTATCTCGATCGGCTTTCGATGGGATACGAAGCCCACTGACCAGCGCGAATGCCTGGTCGCGTTCAATCACATTCACGACGTGATGAAGGTTCTGGCCGACGGCGGCGGCATCTACACGCTGGGATTTCAACCGGGCACGGTGCTGCGCGGGAACGTCATTCACGATGTGCACCGCTCGCCGTACACGCACGGCGGCGCTCCGAACAACGGGATCTTCTTCGATCAAGGCAGCAAAGGCTACCTGATCGAAGACAACGTGATCTACAACACCTCTGGTGGTGCGATCCGGTTCAACCAGAATAAGAAATCGTGGCACACGTGGCGGAACAACAGCTTTGGAGTAAAGCCAGGCGATCCCGGCTTTCCCTCCGAAGCGGTCCAGAAAGCGGGTCTCGAGCCACCATGGAAACAGAAACTCTTGGGACGGTAGCTTATGAAGCTCCGCGGTAAAGTAGCGGTGATCACCGGCGGGTCGAAAGGAATCGGGTTTGGCTGCGCGCGGGTCTTCGCCAAGCACGGCGCGACGGTCGTGATCGGAGCCCGTGGCGAACAGGCCGGGCGCGAAGCAGAACGGCAACTGACCGATGCAGGACACCGGGCATTATTTGTCCGCACCGACGTGACTCAGCCAGACGACATCCGCCGGCTGATCGACACGGCCGTTGAGCACTTCGGCCGGCTGGATTCGATCGTCAACAACGCGGGCTGGCATCCACCGGACATGACCATCGACGAAACCAGCTTGGAGGATTTCGAGAGTCTGATCCGTTTGAACCTCACGAGCACGTTCTTAGGGGCCAAGTATGCGGTTCCGCATTTGCGCAAGACGCGCGGAACCATCATCAACATTTCCAGCGCGGTTGCGAAAGTGGGACAAGCGAAATCGGTCAGTTACGTCACCACCAAGGCCGGGCAGATCGGGTTGACTCGAGCGCTGGCCGTGGACTTGGCGCCGGAAGGAATCCGTGTCAACGCGGTCTGTCCCGGCGCTGTGCGCACGCCTTTGCTGGAAGAATGGGCTCGAGCCAAAGGCGAAGATGTTGCGGCGGCGATGAGCGAGTACGATCGTGCTCATCCCCGAGGTTCCATGGCGACCATTGACGAAATCGGAGAAGTGTGTGCGTTTCTTGCTTCCGATGAGGCTTCGTTTCTGACCGGGCAAGCCATCTATGTGGACGGAGGAGTCTTGCTAGGGTGACAAGCACCGACGTTCCTACCGTTGAGATCACCACGTCTGCCTCGCCACCGGAATGGGCACTCTGGCAGCGGTATCTCCTGGACCGACTGCATGTGGCGGCGGTCGAGTTCGTTGAGCGGTACACACGGCCCGACGGCACGCTCATCTGGCGTGATCACTGGCCGGGCATGGACGGCTCGGACGACGGCTACGAGAGTTTCTACAACTTTCCGCTGTACTACGCCTTGGGGGGCCCGGAGGAAATCCACGGTCTGTCACGCAAGCTGTGGGAAGCCGTCACTCGACAATTCACCGCGTACGGTCAAATCTACAAGGAATTCGACGCGTATTACGACTGGATGCACCACGGCGAGAGCTCGACGTATTTCTATTTCTTCGGGCTGGCAGATCCGACCGAGTCGAAAACTCGCGAGCGCGCCGTGCGCTTTGCGGGCCTGTATCTGGGCGAAGACCCGGAAGCTCCCAACTGGGACCCCGAACGCAAGATGATCCGCTCGCCCATTAACGGCAGCCGCGGCCCGCGGTTCGTCAATTCGGTCGAGGATTGGGTGACGCATCGGCCGGTGTTGGCCGAGTATCCGCTGCCCTATGACGACATTCCCAACGTCACGTCCAGCGATGCCTGGATCGACGATGAGCGTTTCCCTTTCATCCTGGAAACGATGAACCGCCGAATGATGCGCGGCGATGTGCCACTCAACCTCGCGGCCACCAGTCTCGTACTCAACGCGTTCCTGTACACGGGCGAGGAAAAATATCGGCGCTGGATTCTCGAATATGTCGATGCGTGGATCGAACGTACGCGGCAGAACGGCGGCATCTTGCCAGATAACGTCGGTCCCTCCGGCCGAATCGGCGAACTGATGGACGGCAAGTGGTGGGGCGGTTACTACGGGTGGCGCTGGCCCCACGGCCTACTGAATCAGATCGAATCGACCTTGATTGGCGGGACGAACGCGTATCTGGTCAGCGGCGATCCGCGTTACTTGGAACTGCCTCGCAGCGTGATCGACTTGATGCGCCAACAAGCCCGCCTGGATCCGGCCGGCCGTGTGGTTGTACCCCACCGACACGATGACCGAGGTTGGTACGACTACCGGCCGATCGACCCGACGCCGCTGGTCTACTTGTGGTCGGTTTCCCAAGCGGCTGAAGACTACCGGCGCATGGCAGAACTGACCGAGCTTTCGGCCGGCGATACACTCTCCTACCGGAAGGGCAAAGGCGACGGAGACCATGCTCTTGCGTGGCTGGGTTTCATCGAAGGACGAAACGCCGACTATCCCACGCAGATGCTGCGCGCCACCTACAGCGAGACGCTCCGCCGACTCGAACGGATACGCAGCGACCGCACGGCCCCG
>JAADHY010000157.1 GCA_013151585.1 Planctomycetota bacterium | reverse complement strand
GGTTCTCAAGCGAGCCGGCTACCACACGGCCATTGTCGGCAAATGGCACCTCGGACTGGAATCGCCCAACACGCCGAACGAGCGAGGCTTTGATTTTTTCCACGGTTTCCTCGGCGACATGATGGACGACTACTACAACCATCGCCGCCATGGAATCAACTACATGCGACGAAACAGCGAGGTCGTCGATCCGGAAGGCCACGCCACAGAGATCTTCACAAAGTGGACGTGTGAGTACCTGCAAGGCCGGACGCCCGACCAGCCGTTCTTCTTGTATCTGGCGTACAACGCGCCGCATTCTCCGATCCAGCCGCCCGAGGATTGGCTGAAACGGGTGCAGGCCCGAGAACAGGGCATTTCGCCGAAACGGGCCAAACTCGTCGCACTGATCGAACATCTGGACGACGCCGTCGGCCGCGTCCTGCACACACTCAAGCAAACCGGACAGGATCGGAACACGCTGATCGTCTTTTCGTCTGACAATGGCGGCGCTTTATATTTCGGCGCAAACAACGGGCCGCTGCGGGATGGCAAAGGGACGATGTACGAAGGCGGTCTGAAAGTTCCAACGGCCGTGGTTTGGCCAGGTCACATCCGGCCCGGCTCGCGCACCGACCTGATGGCTCTGACCATGGACATTTACCCGACTTTGTGCGAGGCGGCCGGTGCGAGGTTCGACCACCCCATCGATGGCGTCAGTTTCCTGCCGACGCTTCTGGGCAAGAAGCAGCCGCCTTTGCGGAAAGAATGGTTTTTCCGTCGTCGCGAGGGTGGCTTGGCCTTCGGCGGCAAGACGATCGAAGCCGTTCGCCGGGGCGATTGGAAACTGCTGCAGAACAGTCCTTTTGGTCCGATGGAGCTGTATAACCTTCGGCAGGATCCGCTGGAAAAGCACAATGTGATTCAGAAAGAACGCAAAGTATATCGCGAGCTGGCCGCCGCGTTGCGACGTCACATCCAGCGCGCCGGCGCCGTCCCTTGGCAAAGCCCGGAGACAATGTTTGGGAAATAGCCCTAACGACGACTGCCGCTCCATGCGGAATGCAGGCGACTTGCGAGTTGACGTTGTGACTTCTTCGCGGCAGCCTTCTCTCTGTCAGCCTGTTCGACCGCCCGCGGTGTGAAGATGGGTCGAACGCTCGCCTCCGGCACCTCAAGCCGGACCGCTCCGGCCATCGGGCGTAAGGTGTTCTCACCATCGACGCTCGCTGACAGGGATCGTTGATTGAACCAGTTCGAGGCACTGGATGGTTTCGCGGTTCTTGGGTGCCAGAGGTGTATCGGGAACGGCTTGCGGAGAGGGGGAGCGACCGGGAGTAATGAGAAACCGTCGGTGGCGAAGTGGTTACGCTCCGTCGGACACTTCGGCCTATTTGCCGTTGAACCTTTTGGCCGAACGACTCAGCGCTTTGTCGGCTCCGCCAAGCCGCGAGCCCTCCGACGGGTTCCTGCGCGACAGGTTTCTGCGGTCTTCTCCCAGCGTCTCGAGTACCGCAAGCTCCCACCGCCTCCGGTGGTGTCCTTGTCAACGGACTGACACCTCGTCTTTGTAGCTTCCCGGCTCGGCGGAGGCTTTCCATGGTTCGCAATGCCATTCCTGGCCGCTCCTCCCGCGCGCCTGCTGCGAGCAGCAGCCGCAACACGTTCACCGAAGGCTTATTCTGACAGCCCAGTCGGTGGCCGGGCGCTGGCCAATGGTCAAAACGCGAGAATTTGACACGGGTCGGGGGCGACCTAGAGTTCAAGCGGTTGGAAGCAGCTTATCCACGCATCGGCGACGGCGGGGAGTATTGTCTGGTGGCGACTGGAAACGTGGATGGATTGCGGCAAGGCCGTCGGTCCTTTCCCTGAGCCCGGCTTCCGGCCCACTTGGCGAATTTGTGAGCTTCAAGAGTCTTTTAGCGGACAAGACGTATGTGCGGAATCGCTGGGGTTTTCCGATCCGATGGGCAGCCAGTGGAGCCAACGTTTCTCCGGCCGATGTTGCAGTCGATCGTTCATCGAGGACCGGACGAGGGCGGCGTCTGGACCGGCGGGCCGGTTGGTTTGGGGCACCGGCGATTGAGCATCATCGACTTGGCCACCGGCCAACAGCCGATGTCGACGCCCGACGGCTCGTTTACCATCACCTTCAATGGAGAAGTATTCAACTTTCTGGAACTGCGGCGCGACCTGGAAAGCCGCGGCTACCGATTCCGCACGCGGTCGGACACGGAGGTGATCTTGCATCTGTACGCCGAATACGGCAAGGACTGCGTGCGGCACATGAATGGGCAGTGGGCGTTCGCCATTTGGGATCGTCGCCGTCGCCGGCTGTTCCTGTCCCGGGACCGGATGGGGATTCGGCCGCTCTATTACGTTCGGACCGGCCGCGCATTTCTTTTCGCGTCGGAAGTCAAAGCGCTGTTTGCGTGTCCCGAGGTGCCGCGGCGGGTTGATCCGATCGGCCTCGATCAAATCTTCACGTTCTGGGCGCCGTTGCCACCCCGGACTGTCTTCGATGGAGTTTGCGAGTTACCACCTGCTCACTCGATGGTGGTCGATGCAGACGGTATCCGCTGCCAGCAGTACTGGCGTTTAGAATTCGACCCAACGAGTGGACCGGCCGACGTCGACCAAGCGGCCGAGGAGCTCCGGGCTCTTCTGATCGACGCCACACGGCTCCGGCTGCGATCCGATGTGCCGGTTGGGGCCTATCTAAGCGGTGGGCTGGATTCCTCGGTCACGACGGCCTTGATTAAGCGTTTCACCGACGCGCCGCTGACCACGTTTTCTGTCGCTTTTGAAGATTCCGCTTACGACGAAAGTCGGTACCAGCAGCACGTTGTCCGGTCGCTCCGAACCGAACATCGTTTGATCCGATGCGGCTATTCGGACATCGGCGAGTCGTTCCCCGAGGTGATCCGGCACACGGAGAGGCCGATTTTGCGCACGGCGCCGGTCCCTCTTTTCTTGCTTTCCGACCTTGTTCGACGAGAAGGCTATAAGGTCGTGATGACCGGCGAAGGGGCCGACGAAGTGCTTGGTGGTTACGACATCTTCAAAGAAGCCAAGATCCGACGCTTTTGGGCTCGGCAGCCGGACTCGGTGCGCCGAGCGATGCTGTTGAGGCGACTTTACCCGTACATGCGGGGCCTGCAATCTCAGCCGCTGCCTTATCTGAAAGCCTTCTTTCACGTCCGGCCCGAAGACACCAGCAGTCCTTTCTTCTCGCACTTGCCCCGTTGGCAATTGACGGCCCAGCTCAAGCGCTTCCTTTCTCAAGAGATTCGCGATCAGCTCCGAGACTACGACGCCTTGGCCGAGCTGCTTGGCCAGCTCCCAAGCGACTACGATCGCTGGCCGGCCTTTTGTCAGGCTCAATATCTGGAGACCGTCGGGTTGCTGCCCGGCTACATCCTGTCGTCACAAGGGGACCGTGTGGCGATGGCGCATTCGGTCGAAGGTCGGTTCCCATTCCTCGACTATCGGCTTGTGGAGTTTGCCGCCCGGCTTTTGCCGCGGTTCAAGATGCACGGCCTGAACGAGAAGTTCTTACTGAAGCGCGTCGCCGAGGATCTGGTTCCGCCGGAGGTGCTGCGGCGTCCCAAACAGCCGTATCGGGCTCCTGACGCGCAAAGCTTCTTTGATGTGAGCCGCCAGATGCCCCGTTTCGATTACGTGGCCGAGTTGCTTTCTCCCGAGCGGATTGCCGCCGACGGCATCTTTGACCCGCGAACCGTCGATCGGCTTGTCCGGAAGGTTCAAACAGGCCGCGCCATCGGAACGAAGGACAACATGGCTTTGGTCGGAGTCCTGTCGACCCAACTTCTGATCGATCGGTTCCTCCGCCAAACCGATTCCACTGATGCGGGTGTTACGGTCTCTGCAGCCGTTACAGCCTGAGCAAGGCGCAACAGCGCATCGTCCCATCCAGGCGACTCTCGAAATCCATCGCAACCCGGCCCGGGGCGGGAAGCCGTCCGATCAGGGAAAAATTGCACCATATATTTTCGCAGAACTGCGGTCAGACCGACTCGACTGCGGTTCGTCCGTAAACGGCCCAGGAAAGCCCGAAGAGGTTGCAGGGCCATCTCACCGGCCCCTGTTGCTGACTCAATACTCAATGGAGAGGACTTCCCCCATGGAATCGCTCGACCAAGAGATTCGAGACTTTGTCCGAGAGAACTTCCTTTTCGGCGACGACAGTGAGAATCTGGAAGACGACACCTCGTTTCTCGAGCAGGGCTACATCGACTCCACCGGCGTTCTGGAGCTGGTGACGTTTCTGGAACAGCGCTTCGGAATCGAAATCGCGGATGACGAGCTGGTCCCTGAAAACCTGGATTCGATCCGCCGGGTGGTGGCGTTCGTCGAGTCGAAGCTGCAAGGAGCGGAGGTCTAAGCCGTGCAATTGGAATCCTTTCTCGAAAACAGCTCCGCGCGCACGCCGGACAAAGTCGCTCTCGTTTGCGGCGATCGACGGTGGACCTATTCGGAAATCGAAAGGCACGCCAACCGGATGGCGCACGCGTTGTTGGCAGAGGGGCTGGAACGGGGGGATCGCGTGGCCATCTACTTGGGGAACACTGCGGAGACGGTCATCGCCCTGTTCGCCACGCTGAAGGCCGGCGGCGTGTTCCTGCCGATCAATCCCACGACTAAGCTGGAAAAGCTCCTCTACATTTTGAACAACTCGCGGGCAAGAGTGGCGTTTGTCCCGTCACGGGCTTTGCCGAAACTGTCAGCGGCCTCCGACCGTTTGCCGCACTTGGCGTCGGTCTTTGTGATCGGCGAGCCGGGCCGTTCGAGCAGTCCGTCCCCGTTGCGGCTGGTGCCCTGGAACGAAGCTCTGAGCCGGTTTGCCGACACGGATACGCCCCCGCCCAAACGGTGTATCAACATTGATCTGGCTGCGCTCATCTACACGTCCGGCTCCACGGGGAATCCCAAAGGCGTGATGCTGACGCATCTCAACATGGTCTCAGCGTCGACTTCGATCACGACCTACCTCGAGAATCAGCCAGACGACATTATCCTGAACGTCCTGCCGCTGTCGTTCGACTATGGGCTCTATCAGGTCTTGATGGCGTTTCAATTCGGCGGCACGGTCGTGCTGGAGCCGTCGTTCACGTATCCACATTCCGTACTGGAGAAGCTGGTCGCTGAGCGAGTCACCGGCTTTCCGATTGTCCCGACCATTTTGGCCATTCTTCTGGAAATGGATCTGTCGAAGTACGACTTTTCTCACCTGCGGTACGTGACGAACACGGGAGCGGCCTTGCCGACCGAACATATTCGCCGTCTGCGGGAACTGTGGCCTCACGTGCGAATCTATTCGATGTACGGTTTGACTGAATGCAAGCGGGTGTCGTATTTGCCACCGGAGCAGATCGATCGGCGCCCGGATTCGGTCGGCATCGCCATGCCGAACACGGAAGTTTACATCGTCGACGACGACGACAACCGATTGCCGCCCGGAGAGGTGGGCGAGCTGGTCGTGCGCGGAGCCAACGTCATGAAAGGCTACTGGGAGGCGCCGGAGCGGACGGCCGAACGGCTCAAGCCCGGCCCCTTACCCAACGAGATGGTTCTTTACACCGGCGATCTGTTTCGGATGGACGAAGAGGGTTACCTCTACTTTGTCGGACGAAAGGATGACATCATCAAGAGCCGGGGAGAAAAAGTGAGCCCCAAAGAGGTCGAGAACGTCCTTTGCAGCCTGCCCGGGATTTCGGAGGCTGCAGTCATCGGGGTTCCGGACCGCATCCTGGGGCAAGCCATTCACGCGGTGGTAACGTTGCAGCCAGGCGCCGAGCTGACAGAACGACACATCCTGGCTCATTGTCGCAGGCATCTGGAAGACTACATGGTCCCGCAGTCCGTGGAAATCCGGGACAGTTTGCCCAAATCTCCGAACGGCAAGATTGATAAGAAACAACTCGCAGGAGCCTTGGCATGACGCTGGCAACACGATCGGAACGCCCGACTTTTAGCCGAGACGTTCTCAGGCTGGACGCCTATCACGAAATCGACCGCATCACCCAGTTCATCCGGCAAAGCGTTCGGAAAGAGCTGCGACGACAAGGTGTAGTTCTGGGGCTTTCTGGCGGGATCGACAGCAGCGTGGCGGCGGCATTGTGTGTGCGCGCTCTGGGTCCTGACCGCGTCCTCGGACTCTTCATGCCAGAACGCGACTGCAGCGAAGACAGCCTCGCGCTGGGCCAGCTCCTGGCCGACCATTTGGGCGTGGAGGCGATTACCGAAAACATCACACCGCTTCTGGAAGGAGCTGGGTGCTATCGGCGGCGTGACGAGGCCATCCGCAGTGTTGTCCCAGAGTACGGCCGAGGATGGAAAGCGAAGCTGGTTTTGCCGAACATTTTCCAAGCGGGGCGCTTCCGGCTGTTCTCGCTTGTGGTTCAGAGTCCGGCAGGTGAGCAAAGGAAGGTTCGGCTGCCTTTGGCTGCCTACCAAACCATTGTGGCAGCGACCAACTTCAAGCAGCGATGCCGTAAGATGATGGAGTATTATCACGCCGACCGGCTGAACTATGTTGTCGTAGGGACCCCGAACCGGCTCGAGTATGACCAGGGCTTCTTCGTCAAGAACGGCGATGGAGCGGCCGACCTGAAGCCGATTGCCCACCTTTACAAGACTCAGGTCTACCAGCTTGCCGAGGCGCTCGGGATTCCGGAAGTCATCTGCATGCGGCCGCCCACGACCGACACCTACCCGCTGGAGCAGTCTCAGGAAGAATTCTTTTTCGCCGTGCCTCTGCAGACTTTGGACCTGTGCCTCTACGGGAAGAATCACGATATTCCACCCGCCGACGTGGCCGGCGCCACCGGTCTGACGCCCGAGCAGGTTGAGCGTGTCTATGCCGACATCGAAGCCAAACGGCGAGCCACCCGGTACCTGCACCGCGCTCCCATGCTGGTCGAACCCGTCTTATCTCCGGCCGAGTGACGCCCGTCCCCACTACGACTCGGCCAACCACTCCAAGTCCAGCTCGTAGAGCGTGGCACGGGTCGGCAGTCCCGTTTCGCGGTCCCAACCCATCATTTCATAGTAGTCGCGCAAAGCCTGCTGGAACTCCTCGCGGTCCAAGGCACGCCCCTCGAGGGCTCCCTTTTCGAGGGGCTCGAACATGCGGTCCGGCAAGCGGTCCTCTTCAGGCCCGACGCCTTCCCGGTGGTTGTACATGCGGAAGAGGGCATTGGCCCGGTCCGAGGCCTTGAAGAGTTCCCACAGGCTCAGGTCCCAGCCCGTCGCGGCGTTAAAGTAGTCCAACCACGGCTGAAGTTCCAACACGCCGATCGGTGCCGCGACGAAAACGCACATGCCGAGGATGTTGCACGCTCCCCAAAGCCGCTGTCCGTAGACGAACATGCGCACCTTCCGCGGGCTTAGCTCCAGCACGGGGACGGGCTCCAGCAGGCCCATACCTCCCAATGGATTCTTGCCCGGCTGGACGAACTCCAGCATGGGATCGTGCGGCGCTTCGACGTGATCGGCGCCGGTGGGGCTGAGGGCGTAGGCCAGTCCGAGGCTCGGCTTCCCGCGAGGTTCGTGCATCGGCAATTCTTGGCCGCGCACGTGCAGCGCGATTTTTTGGGCTTCCGGCCCGAGCTGTTCGGCGGCCCGCTTGACGCCATCCGCCAACAAAGCCCCCAAGCCTTCGCGCCGGGCGATCTGATGGATGAGGGTTTTCACGACCTCGGGGTCGCCATAGCGCAGTTCCAGCCCACCCGTCTGCTCTTTCGTGAGGATTCCTTTTTCATAGGCCTCCATCGCGAAGGCGATGGTCACACCCGTGGAAATCGAATCAAGCACGTAACCGTTGACCAACTGGTTGAACAAGGCCACCTGCTTCAGGTCGCCGACGCCGCAAAGCGATCCGGTTGCTGCGATCGTTTCGTATTCAGGCCCGCCGTACTTCTCATTCACCCCCAGCTCCGGCACCGACACCTCGCGCTTGCACGCCACATCGCACGCAAAGCACGTTCCGCGGCGGGTCAGAATCGTCTCCGCCATGCGCACCCCGCTGATGTTCTCAAATTGGTCGAAAGCCCCGTCACGGAAGTGTCGAGTGGGCAAGACGCCGTCGTTGTTGAGCGGAATGACTCCGCGGGACGTGCCGTAAAGGTGCATCAGATCTTCATCACGGTTGTAATGGTCTTTGTACCAATTGCGAGCGGCTTTGGCTTTCTCCGCATCCGCAATCGGGATCGGCTGACGTCCGCCAACCGCAATCGCCTTAAGGCGTTTGGAGCCCATGACAGCACCGAGGCCGCAGCGTCCGTGAAAGTGCTTGCAGTTGTTGACGATCGCGGCGAAGCGGACGCGGTTTTCGCCGGCGATGCCTGTCTGCAGGACGATCACCTTGTGTCCGTCTCGCTCCAGCTCGTCCTGAATGCCCTC
>JAADHY010000301.1 GCA_013151585.1 Planctomycetota bacterium | reverse complement strand
TTCTGATTGGGGGCCGAGGGATCGACAACTTGGGCGGTGGCCCGGGCCAAGATACCCTCGACGGCGGCACCGAGAGCGATTTGGTCGTCGAAGCGATCGCTGTGGTGACGACCGGCAAACTGAAGGTGACGGACACGCAGTTGAGCGATCTGGGCGATCCGGCCGAGCTGGACCAGCTTGTGAGCATCGAGCAGGCTCGGCTGTACGGCAGTAACAACGACGACGTACTGGACGCGTCGGGCTTTACGGGCCCAACTTGGCTGTTTGGTTTTGGAGGGAACGATACGCTGGTCGGCGGTTCGGGAGCCGATTACCTCGACGCCGGCACGGGCGACGACGGTCTAAGCGGTCTGGCTGGATCGGATACACTGATCGGCGGAGATGGAAACGACACCCTCCTGGGCGGAGACGGAAACGACACAATCGACGCGGGCCCCGGGACAGACACGGCGCTGGGCGAAGCGGGCGACGACGCCATCGATGCCGGTGACAACGAAGCCGACACCGTGGCCAGCAGCGGCAACGGCACGAGCGTCAGTGCGGGCGATGTCCTGCAGAAAGACGACATGGATGCCGTCGTCGAAACGTTTTCCAATCCGGACACTTGGACTTGGGTCGACGGCTGGCCGTGATCGGCGTCGATCGCGACTGGTTTACGGAAGCGAGAGCTGGTCGATGTACTCAGATTCGAAGTCCGGGTCCAGGTTCAGCTCAACCACCTCCATCCGTTCGGCGATCCGACTGAGCTCGGTCACGACGGCAGCGTCCAGCAAGGCCAGATACGCTCCGGCCAACGACGTGTTGCCGACCAATTGCACCTGCTCCGGCCGGAAGCCGGGGAGCAAGCCGCAGGCGATCGCGTTGGGCACGTCGATGAACATGCCAAAGCCACCCGCCAGGTAGAGCGTCTTGACGTCTGCTGGGGAGACGCCGGCTCGGCGCAGCAGAATCTGGATCCCGGCCGCAATCGCAGCCTTGGCTTGCAAGAGCAAGGCGATGTCCGCTTCGCTGACGAGGATGTCCCGTCCTCCGCGTCCGGAGGCGATTCGAAAAGCGCGGCCACCAGCCTCGTCGGCGACGATCCGATCGCCGAAAGCCTCGTTCGCCGAATCGCAGAACCGGCCGGTAGGTCCCAGCAGACCGCATCGCCGCCCTTCCGCCAGGAAGTCGATGTAGCCCGAACCGCAAATGCCGCGGGGGCGGCCATGCTGACGCTTCGCTCCGTCGTTTTCGATCACGTCAACATCCAGCCCAGGGGGTTCTGTCGCGATTCGGATGTGGCTGATCGCTCCGCGGCCAGCCCGCATGCCCGACGTCAGCCGAGCTCCCTCGAAGGCCGGACCAGCGGCCGTGGCACAGCCGGCCAGATGCTCTCCGTGCTTGACGATGATCTCGCCATTAGTGCCGACGTCGACCAGCAAGCTGGGACCATCGTCGTAGACCAGACCACTGGAAAAGACGCCCGCACAAAGGTCCGCACCGACGTAGGCGGCCGCTCCCGGCAGCAGATGGACCGCCGCATCAGCCGCCGCTTCGCTGCTCGCCGGCTGGGATGGGCCACGGCCTTGCTTGGCCCCTTCGGCCGCCTCCCGGACGTCGGCCGTCGGACTGGCACCACCGGTCTCCCGTTCCGTCAAGCGGAGATCAGCCGCGCTGGACACGCGATGGTCGGTAAACCGTGGCGTGAAGGGTACCGTCCCCATCGGCGAGGGATCCACGCCGGCCAAAAGATGGAGCATGGTCGTGTTGCCGGCCACGGTCCAAGCCACGATCTGGCCCGCTGGCTCTTCAACCCCCCGCACCGCCTTTCGGGCCAACGACCGAATGGTCCGGCTGGCCAGTTCTTGGAGCCGCGTCAGAGCCCCGGAGTCATCGATGCACAGGTTGATCCGGGTCAGAACGTTGTCGCCCAACGTCATTTGCCGGTTGAAGTCCGCCGCCCGTGCGAGAATGCGGCCGGTGCTCAAGTCGACGAGCAAGATGACGACCGTCGTCGTACCGACGTCGACGGCGACGCCCCAGGGCCGCTCGGTCGCCTGCTCGCTCAGCCCGGTGACGGTCCAGCCGTCCGGACGAAACTCGATCGTCGCGACCGGTGGGAACGGTTCGGTTTTCTCGTCTTGGTTTCGCTCAGCCTTGTAACTTTCGGCTAGACGGGCTTCGACCGGATCGGCGATCATGACCGCAGTCTCCTCGCCGACGTGGGCGGCCACCGTTGTGCGAAGCCACTCACGAAGCTCATCCAGTGTCCGCTCCGTCTTCTGCTCGTGACTCAGCTCGCATTGCCGCCACACGGGATTCAGCGCCCGCGGGACGTTCAGACGGAAATCGGTCAGAACTTCGGGCTCGTAGACCAACAGCGACCGAGCCGGAATGTGCAGCGTCACCGGCCCCGTGCCGGACAGTCGATACTCACAGCCGCGGACGGTCTGGGGAGCCACCTCCGCCCGAACAGTCTGATCGGATGAGCGCGACATGAGTTCCCCTGCTTGCAACTCGATCAGACATCCGTCGCACAGTCCGCGTTCTCCGCACCGCGTGTTGAGCGGCAAATGACGCCGGCGTAACAGTTCGGTCAGCGGCAATTCGACCTCGCCGCCCTCAACGGACCACACGTGCGTCTCTTCGGCCGTACGGACTTCCAGCCGAATCGGTTCACCCATTCGGTGTCTCCTGTTCTTCTTCCACTGCGTTGTGGCTGGCGTTTTCTGGGTCGGCCTGGGGGGAATTCGGGGCCGTCGCGGAAGACCGGGAGCCGACGTCGTCCGCAGCGACGACCTCCAGCGTGTCGGCCGAGACCGCCTCGACGATCCGGTCATCACCGGTCAAACGCACCGTCTGGCCGGGCTGGAGGACCAGGAACCGCTCTTCGTCCCACGGTCCGGCCAGCAAGTCGTGAACGAGCCGCGGATCGCCGCACTGGCGATCGAAGGACCAGCCAAGCCATTCGGCGCACCGCCGCGTGTACTGTTCGTCTTCCGTCACGTCGGTCAGCCCCAGGTCGACGAAGGTGGCTCGGTCGTACGTCGTGAACCAGTGCTGTTCCATCTCCATCAAATACCGAGCGTTGTCCTCGCCATACTTTTCCGCGTATTGCCGGAAGAGCTGCTTGTAGCGTTCCGGCCCCGGCGGAACGTGGTGGCGGTTCCACCCGGGACTGTACCAGTACGTCCCCGGGTGCTCGGCCACGTATTGACGATACCGCTCTTTGCTTCCGAGAAGATGAGTGATGCAGTCGTGGGCACGCGCGATCACCAACCGGCATCGCCGACTGCGCACGCCCTCGACGCCTCGGCTGCACAGCCCGTAGCCCAACACGATCGTGTCCGCTTCCGGGAACTGATGCTCCACGCGGTCGACGGCCTCTTGCAGCTCGCGCCGCAGCCGGTCCGGTTCGTTGTGGAGGCCCTGCTGCAGGATCTCAATATGCCGGATGTTCGGAAGCTGCCGGGCGAAATGGCCGACTTCATCCTCAAGAACCGCACAGGTAATCACGCAGACCTTGGCTGTTCCACCGTCGTGGCGATTGTCTGCAGCGGAGCGGTCTTTCGACGATGCCATTCCGAGACCCTTGAACCAAAAATGCTTCTGTGCCGGGGTGGCCGCGGTCTGTCCGCGTGGACCGATGAAGTCGCGTCCGGCCAATCGACGAGTTCCGTTTGCCGGGTTGACCGCGTGGCGGCAGGCCGGGCGATTGGCAAACTTTGTCGGTTGACGCGAATGGTCGACAAGGCAGGCCACGGAACGGGCGTCCGGAGACCACTCCCAGCACGTCTTCCTTTTCGTGACGCTCCAAATGTGGTACGCTGGCACTACTTGCGGCGTGCCGTCCGGTTGGCAGTGCGCTGGAACTGGCAAGGCGACGGGCGAGCCGTGCGGCAGCGATTGGTGCTGCGTTGACCTTCGTGACATGCTGACAAGAGGAGCCGTGCGATGCAAGACCTGCAAGCCTTGACGGAAGCGATCAAGGTCGGGAATCGGGCCGATGCGACGCGGATCACCCAGGAGCACATCGACGCCGGAACTCCGGCCCGCGACATCCTGGACGCTTTGATCGCCGGCATGGACGATGTCGGACGTCGATTCAAAGCAAACGAAATTTTCGTGCCGGAAGTGTTGATCGCCGCTCGAGCCATGAAGGAAAGCATGGAACGGCTGGAGCCGCTGCTGGTCAAGGAGGGCATCAAGCCGGAATTCACGGCCGTCATCGGCACCGTTCAGGGCGACCTGCACGATATCGGCAAAAACCTGGTGGCGATGATGTGGCGAGGGGCGAACATCGGCGTGATCGATTTGGGGACCAATGTCCAACCGGATAAGTTCGTCCAAGCGGTGCAAGAGCACGGAGCGAAGTTGGTCGGGCTGTCGGCTCTGTTGACCACCACGATGCCAGCGATGCAAACAACGATCGATGCGATTCGCTCGGCGGGCCTGGGTGACGTGAAGGTCGTCATTGGCGGAGCTCCGGTCACTCAGGATTTTGCCGACCGCATCGGCGCCGATGGTTATGCTCCCGATGCCGCCACTGCCGTCGAGGTGGCAAAGAAAGTGGTCGCTGTCTGAAGTGTGAGCGCATGACGCCGGACGAACTGAAAGCCGCCGTTCGCACGCGGCCGCGATTGGTCGACGGGGCCATGGGAACGCAGCTCATGGCTCGCGGTCTGCCCAGCGGAGCCTGCGGAGAACTCTGGAACGTCGAGCATCCGGACCGCGTTGCCGCCATCCACCGCGATTATTGCCAGGCCGGCTGTGACTGGATCATCACCAACACATTTGGCGGGAGCTCGGCGTCGTTGGAGCGGCACGGCTTGGCCGATCGCGCGGCCGAACTGAACCGGGCTGCGGCTCGCTTGGCCCGCGAAGCGTTGGATGATCACGTTGTCGTGCTGGGTGATATCGGCCCGTTCGGCGGGTTCCTGGAACCTTACGGCGAGATGGCGCCGGAACGGCTGCTCGAGGTTTTCTCCGAGCAGGCCGCCGCCTTGGCCGAGGGCGGAGCCGACGCTTTCATCATCGAAACCATGGCCGATACGCGGGAACTGCAGATTGCGGTCCAGGCGGCTCGACAGGCCGGCAACAAGGCCGTCATCGCCACCTACGCGTTTGACAAATCGGCCGACGGATCGCTGCGAACCATGATGGGCACAACGGTTGACGAGGCGATCGCGACAGCGATCGAAGCCGGCGCGGACATGGTCGGAGCCAATTGCGGGACGTCTTTGTCGCTGGACGACTATGTCCAACTGGCCGAGCAGCTCGTGGCCGCCGCCGGACAGACCCCGGTCATCCTGGAACCCAACGCCGGAGCCCCTCAGAACGTGGACGGGCAACTGGTTTACCCGGCGACGCCGGAGGCCATGGCGGAGATCGTCCCGCGACTGCTCGCCGCCGGGGTGCGGGCGATTGGGGGCTGCTGCGGGACCACCCCGGACCACCTCCGCGCAATGCGCGACGCCCTCGATCGGTACATCTCGGCGTTGGAACCATCATAGTCTTGGCGTGCCAACGTCCGGCATGCCGAAACGAGCGATCCGAATCCCACCTCACTGCTGGGGAAGGAGCCCTCGATGTTCTACGCTGATCTGCACCTGCACTCCAAGTACTCCCGCGCCACCAGCCGCGATGCCGACCTGGAACACATGGCCCTCTGGGCCCGCAAAAAAGGAATCGCTCTCGTCGCGACCGGAGACTTCACTCACCCGCAATGGTTTCAGGAAATCCAAGAGAAACTCGTGCCCGCTGAACCGGGGCTGTTTCGGCTGCGGGATGACCTGCAACGGCTGGTCGACCAGGACACGCCCCCGTCGTGCCGAAATCCCGTCCGGTTCTTGCTCCAGGTCGAGATCTCGACCATCTACAAGAAAAACGACCGGACCCGAAAAATCCATCATGTGATCTACGTCCCTGGTTTCGAAGAAGCGCAGCGGTTGATCGACCGGCTGTCGCGGATCGGCAATCTCGCATCCGACGGACGGCCGATTCTCGGCTTGGACTCCCGCGACCTGCTGGAGATCACCTTGGAATGCGGCGACGGCTGCTATCTGGTGCCGGCTCACGTCTGGACGCCTTGGTTCGCTTTGTTCGGGTCTCAGTCGGGTTTCGACGATCTGGAAGAATGCTACGGCGACCTCAGCGGCCACATTTTCGCGCTGGAAACCGGTCTGTCGTCGGACCCGCCGATGAACTGGCGCTGGTCACGGTTGGACGGCTATGCCCTCGTGTCGAACTCAGACGCCCACTCGCCTGCCAAGATCGCCCGCGAAGCATGCGCGTTCGACACCGAGTTGGATTACTTCGCGATACGGCGGGCCCTGGAAACCCGCGAAGGCTATCAAGGCACGGTCGAGTTTTTCCCCGAAGAGGGCAAGTACCATCTGGACGGCCACCGCAAGTGCGGCGTGCGGCTGGAGCCGGCCGAGACGCGACGCTTGAGCGGTCTCTGCCCCGAATGCGGGAAGCGATTGACCGTCGGCGTCATGCACCGTGTCGAAAGTCTGGCCGATCGCCCGGAAGGAGCCAAACCGCCCACGGCCGATCCCTTTCGCAGCTTCATCCCGCTGCCGGAGGTCTTGTCCGAAATCCGACAAGTGGGCGAAAAAAGCAAAACCGTTCAGCGCGATTACGAGGCGGTGTTGGCCAAAGTGGGCCCCGAACTGTGCGTCTTGGACGAAGCCTCCGAGGAACAATTGCGGCGTGCGGGATTCCCGGTGCTGGCCGAGGCTGTGATTCGCATGCGCGCGGGCCGTGTGATCCGGGAAGCCGGTTTCGACGGTCAGTACGGCACGATTCGCGTCTTCGAGCCGGAAGAGATCGACCGGAGCTACGGAGCGCGATCGCTGTTCGGCCCGGCCGCCGAGCCCGTCTCGTCGAGCACCTCCTCTGGCAAAAAGAAAACACGGACGCTCGTGGCCGAATCGCGAGCGGACGGCCGCGAACCTACGGCAAGTCTTTTCCCCGAACCCACCGACCGAAGCCAATCGGCCTCGGCCGAAGCCCAGCCGGACGACCAGGTCCGCCGTCGCCCGAAGTCCGTCGCTCCGGCTGGCCCGGCTGAAATGCCGGCGCTGGAGCAACCACTTGGCGAAAGCTTCCTGGAGGGGCTCGATCCGGAGCAGCGTGAAGCGGCCATGCACGTTTCCGGGCCGCTCGTCGTGGTGGCCGGGCCGGGCACGGGGAAGACTCGCACGCTGACTCGCAGGCTGGCCTATGTGATCGCCGAGGGCCATGCCGCGCCCGAACAGTGCCTGACGCTCACCTTCAGCCGACGAGCCGTCGCCGAACTTCAAGAGCGGCTTCGTAGGCTATTGCCGAAGGCTGGTCGCAAAGTGCCTGTCATGACATTTCACACGCTCGGGCTTCTCATTCTGCGCGAACACGGTCAGAAGCTCGGCCTGCCAGAAAGTTTTCGCGTGGCCGCTGACGAGGAGCGACGGCAGTTGCTTGTCGACGGGCTCCAGATTTCGGATCGACGCGCGGCCAAGCTGCTTTCGCAAATCTCGAAGGTCAAGCGATCGAACGGCCCGACGGCAGTCTCGAGCCGCTCAAAGGACGGTCTGGCTTCTGCCCCAAACGTGCCGACCGTGGACAGCACGTTGCAAGAAGCTCTGCGGCTTTATCAGGTTCGACTCCGACAGCACGCCCTCGTCGACTTCGACGACTTGATCCTGTTGCCGTGCGAGCTGCTGGAGCGACATTCCGAGCTGGCGGACCATTACCGCCGGCGCTGGCCGTGGGTTTCGGTCGACGAATTCCAGGACACCGATGCGGCTCAGTACCGGTTGGTCCGGCTGCTCGCGCCGACGACAGGCAACATCTGTGTGATCGGCGATCCGGACCAGTCGATCTACGGGTTTCGCGGGGCCGATCCGCAAGTGTTTCAACGGTTCCAGCAAGACTATCCGGGTGCGAAGGTCGTGCACTTAACGACCAACTATCGCTCGACGCCAGCCATTACTGACGGAGCTCTACAGGCGATTCGCCCGGCCTCGCTCGTGCCCGATCGCAAGCTGCGTTCCCTGCTGGAGAGCCCCGAGCGGATTCAGATTCACGCGTGCCGCAGCGAACGGGCTGAGGCGGAGTTTGTTGTTCACACGATCGAGCGTCTGATCGGCGGACACGCCTTCTTCTCGATGGACAGCGGCCGCGTCGGCCACGAGCAAACCGAACCGCTCAGTTTTGACGACTTCGCCGTGTTGTACCGAACCGAAGCGCAGGCACCGCCGCTCGTCGAGGCCCTGCAAAGGTCGGGGATCCCGTTTCAGAAGCGAACGCACTTAAGTCTGGCCGACGATCCGGACGTACGACGAATGCTGCGGGTGATGCACGAACTGCTGCTCGGCCAGGAGTCGCCGCGACCTGGCACCGCCGTCGAACTGCTCAAGTGGGCCGCCGACACCGTCTGGAGCCAGGCCGAGTCGAGCAGCGAGCGGCTGCTGGCCGATTTGCACGAGCTGGCCGAACGATT
Organism: Planctomycetota bacterium; assembly: GCA_013151585.1. Taxonomy (GTDB): domain Bacteria; phylum Planctomycetota; class Planctomycetia; order Planctomycetales; family Planctomycetaceae; genus JAADHY01. The sequence goes on along the minus strand of JAADHY010000301.1, from coordinate 10,503 downwards.
CGGCGAGGACTGTCACGGGTTCCTCAACGAGCTGGCGTTGGGCATGCAGTCGGACCTCTGGGATCCACGAGCGAATCGCGTTTCTTTGCTCACGCTGCACGCGGCCAAGGGGCTGGAGTTTCGAGTTGTGTTCCTGGTGGGGTGCGAAGACGGTCTGCTGCCGCTGCGGTGGGGCCGATCGGCCGGGCAAGCGACCGAAGACGGCACCGAGCCGACTCAGGGCGACCCGAACCGGCAGGAAGCCGAAGAGCGTCGGCTGTTTTTCGTTGGCATGACGCGAGCCCGAGATCGGTTGTTCCTCTGTCATGCCAAGAAGCGGCTCTGGCAAGGGAAGGTGCGGCCGCGCCGGCCATCTCCCTTCTTGAACGAGATCGCCGAAACGCTGCTTCAGCGCACCACGCAAACCGCCCGCCGCAAATCCAGACGCGCTGATACGGCCCAGCGCCGGCTGTTCGACTGAATGGTAGCGGCAGGCACAACTTATGCGCGAACGTTCGCGACTTTCTGATTCGACAGCAGCACGCCTGCAAGGAGGTGGCAAAGGCTGTTCAAGGGGGGCCATCTGTCGGCACGCGGTCAGCGCCGTGGTTCATCGCACGGGGTTTCAACGCGTGCTTGAAGATGTAGATCATCCACCCGATGCCCCCGGTGCAAAGAATGAGAAGTAGCCATGTCAACTTCCTGTTCGGATCCGAAAACGATCGAAGATAGAGGTCCCGAACCGTGAAGATGAGAGCCGTCAGATTCAGTGCCATACCGACGAAGTGGGCCGGAAAAACTGCGTGAGGCGAAACAGTCGCTCCGTCCGACACTCGGTACATCTGCCAAAGGAAGTAAGGCACGTACCCGAGCATGTACGCAATTGCGGCGATCATGACGGCCCTACCGACGCGGTCCCACGTGGCTCTGCGGGAATTGCCTGTGCCGCGTGTATCTTCGGACGAGGTCATCTCGGCATCACTTGGAAACTCGTGCGGCATTCCGGCAACCCCTTTCCCAAGGCGAGGCGCATTCCGACGGTGTAATCGTTCCCAGACCACCTGCATCCGTGGTGTGGGACAAGCAAACCCTTTTTCGTAGGCCGCGCTTGCCGCGAGCAGGCAGGCCGATGAAACCAGCGGGGTGGATCTGAAACCGGTGTGCGCTGGCCGGTCCTGCGCCATCTGCTGCGACGCTCTCGACCCGACTATGGTTTAGTTATGGCGCCTTCGCATCATTTCCAATGCTCAGCGATGTTGGTCGGCCTGCTGGACGACCCGGCGATGGATGTCGCTCTGCCGCAAAACGACGACCGAACTGCGTCGGCCGTCTTACGGCCTCGCGGCCGTCCGTAGCAGACGAGCCCCTCACCGCAACGGTTCAGATGTAGCTTTTTCGCTCTGACGCGGCACCGGGCAGCGCGTCTGGAGCGGTTCGGAGCCAGATTGCCGCTCAGACGTGCGATGCTTGTGACGCCGGAATCTGCTCGTAAGAGAATGAAGGAATGCCCGCCCGCTCGGTGGCGTGCTCGATCGTGATCGCGCAAATCTCCCCTTCACGGTCTAAATCGACCAGGGTATTCTCGTCGAGTTCCTTGGTTTCGATTACGTCGACCGCACGGAACTCGATGTAAAGCGTGTCCGTGTCCTGGAAATACTTAATCTTCATTCTTGAAACGTCCGAACAAAGAACGCATTATGTACAGTTTCTCCGTCCGGCAGCAGAACGACTCTCAAGTATCTGCCGTCCATCTCCTCGATAGGCGCCCAACGGCGAATGCGGCCGTCTTTCTGGATAACCTCCTTCACGGGATGTTCCACAACCCGTTGAATGCATTCCATTTTAATAATCGCACGGTCTGGCCGCGAACGCATTTCTCGGAAATACTGCGTGAACCTCATTGTTCATCTCCGACCCGGCTTCTTCGCAACGCAGTTAGGATCGCCGGCCGCCCTAGAACGCTTGTGCCTCGCTCGACTTCAATAAGCGATTTCATGCGACAGTGTTCATGATGCGCGCCGCAGGAAGTCCTTCATGTTATGGTGAGGTTTCTTCAGCCTGAATGCCGCCCTCAAGTTCAGCCGGAGCTCCCACCAGGCGGTAGAATTCGGCTTCGTGGCGGGATAAGGCTCCTTGGTCCAGTAGCCGCTGCAAACGGTCCATGTCCACGGCTCGTGGCTGCCCGGCTGCGCCGGTAGGCGAAGTGACCGATACTCCGCTCCAAGGCAAAAGTGGCAGCGCGTCGGAGATCGATTCGGCGACGAACACCGCGGCCACCAGCCCGACGCAAGCCAAGAAAGCAACTTCATTGGTTCGCATGGCGACACCGATCACAACAAAGGCAGTCCAATTCGCGAGCCGTCCGCACGCCCAGGTCGCAACGAGCCGGACCCGTTTTGGGCATCCAACGGGCCAGCGGTTTCACCCCGCACAACAGAGCCAGGAACGCGCCGGCCGGACAGAGGTTGCGACACCAAAACCGCCGGAAGACGAAAGAAAGCGCCACCAGCCCCGCTGCCGTGGCCAGCATCCGCGTCGATCGCAACGAACTGAAGACCATCAGCAACGGGTCCGCACCCAGAACCTGGTAGCTGCGAGTCAACGCGAAAAGCGCAACGAGCCAAGCCAGCAGCAGATACTTCGTCGATCGTCCCAGCCGCCACCAGCGTTTTTCCGGGCAACCCGGCCGTCCGCAAATCGCCGACCAACTCTTGCAAGGCTCCGAATGGACACAGATACCCGCAGTAGATGTTTCCGAACACGAGCACAGCCAGAGGAACAACGACGATCAAAAAAAACGACGCGCTCAGCCAGTCGCCCGGCACATTCCCGCCGAGCAGCGCTACCACTTGTTGCGATGAGTATTGCAGATTCCACCAAAAGCCGGTCACGGCCAGCGTCACAAGCAGGAAAGCCCGCCGGACCCAGACGTTCGGGACCTGCCGCAACAGGATCGCGACCACCAAAAGCGCGACCAGAACGACGAACCGGATGTCGAGGCGGTGTCGGTGGAATCCGTCCGCTGATGCGACTTCCTTTGCGGCGGCCGTCTCAAGCTGCAAGGCGACCGACGCAAACTCGGGACCGGCCTGACGAACCGTACGCAGGATGGCATCGGAAGTGATCGTGGCGCCGCTGACTGTGTCGACGTCCTCCAGCGCACGGGGCTCGAACACATTGTGTCCTGACAACGACTTCAGCCACTCCGTCAACTGCTCCAAATAGGCCGGCGTTTCCTGGGACTGCAGCACACGCACGCCTTGCAACGTGCCGTTCCGATCAACGTAAATGGCCAAGACAATCGGCCCCCCGTAACCGTAAACGCCTTTCACAATCGACCCGCTCGAAAAGATGTATCCCTTCTCCGTCGTTTGTGTTTGAGCAGCCCTTTCGGCGGCCGCCGCGGTCTCGGTTTGCTGAGGCTCTTCGGAGGATGCGGCGACGACCCAGTACCGCATCGTCTTTCCGTCCGGCAAAGTTGCGTCGCGAGGCTGCAGCTCTTGGTCTCCAGCCATCGCTTGGGCAGCTTCCAGAAGACGCAGTCCCGCTCGTTCCGCCTGCGCCGCCGCGGCGACGTGTGACGCGATCAGCATCGAGGCCGCAATGCCCACCAGCGTGTACCCGGCCGGCCGCACGGTCCGATCGAACCAGTCGGCCGTTGTCGGAGCCCGAACGGCCCGGGTCCTCACGGCGAGCGGCGCCAGATTGGCCGCCACGAGGAACCCCAGCCACCACAGCGTCTGTTCCGTCCCAAGCAGCGGCAGCAGCAGCCACCCGCTGCAGACGGCGCCGGCCGCTCCGCCCAGATGGTCGAACATCTCCAAGCTGGCCCCGGCTGCGGCAGCAGAGCGACCGGCTTTTTCCAATCGCGGCGCCGCAATGGGAAAATAGACTCCCACGAAAAACCCGCAGGCGGTCATCAAACCGGCGTACGTGAAAGGTGACGCCCGCTCGGGCAACGCCAACACCGCTGCAACCACGCCCACGTGCACCAACAGGCAAAGCGGCAAGAGCGGTCGCGGCTCATCGTTGCGGCGGGCGAGCAGCCAACGGCTCATCCATCCGCCGAGAAACGACCCGAGCATGAAAAGAGATGAGAGCAGCCCAATGTACAGGTAGAGCGATCCGAAGTGGGACTGGTAGAGAAACATCAGCACGACGCTCAGCGCCATTCCCGCCAGTCCCGTGGTCAAGATAAGCACTTCGGCGTCGAAGACCGACGCACAGGCGTCTGCGGCCGGTTGGTTGGAACGCCGCGACGCGATCAAATAGACCAACCGCAGCACAACGTAAACAACGATGGGACAGGCCGCCATCCAGACACCGCCGGCGAGCAGCACCGGGACGTGCCGCGCGAACGACAGGAGCGACGTCCGACGCAATGCCAGCATCAGGCTGAAGAGCATCGCCTTCGGCCGCCGGTCCGTGTTGACCAGCACCGCATCGCCTGCCCGCCGAGCCGACTCGCGGTACTTTTCCATCTGAAACTGGATGCGGTCCGGGACATACAGGGACATCAGGCCGTCCGGGGGGTAGAGTTGGGCGGCGCCTTTGATGGCGGCGAACCGGTCCCGCAGTTCGGCCGGGGCTGCCGTCAGCCGGTCCGACTCCGACGCGATCAACCAGCTTTCGTCTCCCGGTTTCAGCACGACGTGAGGGAACACTGATTCGACGGTCCGCACGGCCGAGCTGCCCAAATAGACCAGCTCGCCGCCCATGAAGTTGGCCGCTCCCGTCATGCGAGCGCAAAGGACCCCGCCCGTGGCCAACGTCCGCTTGACCAACGTGAAAAACTCACGAGTCCAATACCGGTTCAAGACGAGCGTCGTCGGATCGGGCAGATTGAGCAGGACCAGATCGAATCGCTCCGGTGTTTCGCGCAAGTACTGCCGCACTTCGCGGCCGGGCACGGTCACCGCTTGCGCGGCGTTGCGAAACAGATCGGGCATCAGCAGCGCCTTCGGATATTCCGGATCCGGATGAAGCCACACGATCCGCTCGATCTGCGGCAGGCGGCGCAGCCGCAGGCAGATCGAAAGCGAGCCGGGGCCGACGACGAGCACACGCCGGGCCTGGGGATGCTGAGCCAGGCTGAGCGCGATCACCTCAGAAGCGTGTTCCGTGTTCGGCAACGCTTCCGAGACGCCGCCCCACGACATGACCACGAATTGGCCTTCCCGCTGACCGAACAGGTATTGAGCCTGGGCGGTGGTGAAAGCGCCGCGAAACTCCTCCGGGGGCAGCAACCGGCACCAAGTGCGTTTCTGGCTGACGCGGCTCCACCTCTCGCCCGCCCCGACAGCCAGCAATACGGCCAACGCGGCCGCGACGAGCCCTGTCGCACCTGCCAGAGCGGCCGCACGCGTCGCTCGCCGGGCAGCCTCCGACCGTCCCGCTCCGCGGCTCCGCCAATCGTCGAAGACGGGCACCAGCCGGCCGGTCAATGCACCGACCGTCGCCGCCACGGACAATACCAGCCCTGCCACCAACGCGATTCGCTCGGCCGGCAGCCCGCGAGCTAACCACACCGTCACCAACAGGCCGCCGATAAAGCTGCCGAACGTTTCCAGAATGTAGACCAGGGCGACCGGCAACCCGGCCGATTCGATCGTCTCCCCTTCTGCTTCTTTCACTCCCAGCGGTTTCGATGCAGCCCAGCGGCAAGCCAGAGTGAAAAGCAATCCGGTGGTGAAACTTATTGGAGCGTTCGCGATGAGACTGACAGCGAACATCCGCCCGAACGGAAACACCTCATAGGCCGACACGCCGCTCAACGACCGCGCCGCCAGCAACAGCTCATGCTGCAAAGCGAAGGCAGGCAAATAGAGCAAGGCCGTCAGCTCAAACCGCTCGGTCAGGCCGCTCAGTCGGCCAGTAGCCCAGCGTCCCACGACGGCACCCAAACCCACCCACAACAACCACGAGGCGAAAAAGCTGCCGATGCCCAGCTCGTTTCCTTCGAAGGCCGTCAGGAAATCGCGGAACAAAAGCGTCTGCGCGATCAGGGAAAAGAACCCCAATCCCAAAATGAGTACTCCCCGAACCATCCGTTTTGCAGACATGCGCAGTTCCGTCAGCGGCCGCCGTGTTTCGATTCCAACTCGCTCTCGCTGAAGACAATCGCCTCAAACACGTCGAAGGACGCACCCTCTCGCCAGGCATCTTCCTGCAGCCCCGCTTTCCGAGCCAGGTGATTCAGCGTGGTTTCCAAGTCCCAGCCCTGTTCGACGGCGACCTGCGGCAGGAAAACGGCCGACCGCCCGTCTTTCTTCAGCACGATCCCGTGCCGGCCGATCACGATGTCCTTGTAGGACGACACGGAATGCGGCGGAGTGAGCACCGAAATCTCGAACTCGATCTCATCCAGTTCTGACGCCCGCACCGGTGGAAACCGACGGTCTGCCAGTCCCGCGTTGATCGCCTGCGCCATGACCGCTTTGTAAAGCGGCCGGATCGGAAAAATCTCGCCAATGCACCCGCGCAGCTCGCCGTGTTTCTTCAAGGTCACAAACGCGCCGGCGATCTGTTTCATGGGGCCCGTAATCTCGACATCCAGGTCCGACGGCAGCGGGACTTTGGAATGCTCCAGAGCGTAGCTCAATGTCAGCCGCGCCAGCTTGAGCAGCTTCTGTTTGTCTTCGGTCGACAACGCCCGTCGGCCCAATCCGCTTCCCAACTCTGCCGGTTCGCCCTTCGGCCACCGCCCCGTGAAAGCGATCGCCAAGTAACTCACCGAGTTCGTGTAGTCGCCGCCCACGTGGCCCGACGTGTCGTAATGCAGAAGGTGAGCCTCTGCATCGTCCGGCAGCATCGACAGCAACACACCGATGGCATGCCGTCCGCAGATTGTTGTTCCAGTTTGGGCGATGTACCCGAAAAAACCGCCAAGGTCCTTTTGACGGATTTGTTTCCACGCCCCCATGTCGAGCTTTTTCAAGTTGTCAGCCACGTCGCCACGAAAAGGCTGATAACCGTAGTTGGGGCCGTAGTGGGTAAAATCGCTGCTGGCCACAACGAGCGTCTGGTCGTCCACCAAGCCGTGTAAGATGTTGCCCATCCGTCGCATCGTGGGTTGATCGAGTTGCCCGACAACGATCGGCACGAACTGGAAACGGCCGAGCACATGCTGAAGCAGCGGCAACTCGATCTGCACGCTGTGTTCGCCTTGGTGGGCGTACGGGATGTTTTGGAACTGAGGATACCGGCGGAGCCGTTCGATGAACGCAGTATCCAGCGGAACCTCTCCAAGAGGCGTCGCGTAGTGCGTGTAGTCGGGCACACTCGCCACATTCTCCATCGGAACTCGGTGGCTCGGCCCGAGCACGATGACGCGGCGAAACGTCCGCCCCTGAAGCTGCCGGACACCGTACGCCGCGGTCTGACCCGACCAGCGATACCCCGCATGCGGCAGGATCAAGGCACAGACGTCCTTCAGCTTTTCGCCCGAGGCATTCGCCAAATACTGATCGATCTGCTTTCGAAGTGTCTCCGCATCCGCCTCGTACCAGGCGCCGGCCAACGGAGATTGAAACACGTTGCGTTTTTGCGCCGGCACCTCGCCGGAGGGCTCGGCGGCCCGTGCGGTCGATTGGGCGGTCGGGGCTTGTTCTAGCCCCAATTTCTCCGGCGCCGGAGCTCGCTGATCACACGACACCATCAGCGCGACAGCCAGCGACACAACGATGACCATCCGTCCGTCGAACGACCCCTTCCACCTCATGACGCTGATCCCCCAGACGCGGCCTGCGGCCGCAACCAAAGTGAGCAGTAGGCCTAGCCTCCGGCATCGATGTCAGCCGCGCCACCGTCCCGGCCGGGTCACGTCCGACGGACGCAACTTCCGCAACGGCCCCGGATAACAACACGCCCGCATCGCTTCCGCGTAACGCCGCGGCAAGGCCCGATCCGTGAACCAGAGGAGCGGCCCGGCCAGAGCCGCTCCGGCCGTCAGCACCCGTTCTACGAATCGGCGGCGCTCGATTCTCATGGCTTCGGCTCCCACAAACCATAAATCGACGTATTGCAGTCTGGGCACTTTCCCTCCCGGATGCGATTCTCGAGGACAAGGTACCCATAGCGGTGAACGAGCCGTTGTCCGCATCCCGGACAAAACGTGTCCCCCGCCTTCGGCCGCGTGATGTTCCCGATGTATACGAAGTGAAGGCCTTCGCTTTCGGCAATTTGTTTGGCCCGGTCAAGAGTTTCCGCCGGAGTGGGCGGTAGGTTACGCATCTGGTAGTGCGGGAAGAAGCGAGAGAAATGGAGCGGCGTTTCCCGCCCCAGGTTGCGGACGATCCACCGGCTCAACGCTCGCAGCATGTCGTCGCTGTCGTTCAGCGTCGGGATAATCAGGTTCGTCACCTCGACTTCGACGCCCATGGCTTTGGAAACCACAAGCGCGTTCAGAACAGGCTTGAGCGTCGCCCGACAGATGTCGCGATAGAATCGGTCCGAAAGCGCCTTCAAGTCGATGTTAGCCGCGTCGACAAACTGGCAAAGACGGCGAAGCGGCTTCTCATTGATGTACCCGGCCGTGACCAGAGCGTTTCTTAGCCCAGCCTCCTTGGCACGGATGCAACTGTCCAACGCGTACTCGTAGAAAACCATCGGCTCGGTGTAGGTGTATGCGGCGGAGAGGCAATCGTACTTTTTTGCCAAGGCGGGGATTTGATCCGGGAGCAGTTCGACGGCGGGAGTCTCTTCCGGGTTTGCCTGAGAGATCTCCCAGTTCTGACAGTTCTTGCAATGCAGATTGCAGCCGACGGTCGCGATCGACAGAATCCCCGTGCCGGGCAGAAAGTGAAACAGCGGCTTCTTTTCGACGGGATCGACATGGACCGCACAAGGGTGTCCGTAGGTGACGGCGAGCAGTTTCCCGTCGACGTTCACGCGGATACGGCACTCGCCGCTTTGCCCTGGCTCGATGACGCATCCTTTCGGACACAGCTCGCACTGCACGCGCATCGGCCCGCCTCCTTCCAGCTCACGTGTCGACCCGCACGCACGGCGTTTGCACTCTCAGCTTCCCAGCACGGGGCACCGAATTTCCACCCGCCCTTTGACCGCTTTATCGGGCGGGCTCCGCATCGCAACGATTTCCGTATGACAATTATAACGAACCGACGGCCGAGTGACTTGGGTTGACCAAAGCGAACCCCGGAAGGTGTCGACCGCCTGAAGCCTGGCCGCGCACGTCCTCAGCCGCCCGGCGGAAACCGTGAACTTGCCTTCCGGGCCCGCAGAGAACGAAAACCCCGATCGGCGACCTCGCGGTCACCGGCTCCCAGGCCGTCTGTCACAACGAATGGCCTTGCAATCGGTCACGACATGACGTCGAATAGAAAAGATAAAAGATGGGCGTCGCTTCCGGCGGATGGAGTTGCCGGTGAGCGGGCGCATCATGAGGGACGGGCGCCGGAGTTGAGTGAATGGGAGTCCCGCAAGCCTTGAGGGCTGGGAGACTCACTGCTTCGACCTCAGCCACCCGCCTGCGGACCGACGATGCTGCAACAGAGGACGGACAACCGAGATGAGGAGAGACCGCTGTGAGAACGCTTTCCGCTGTCATCCTTCTGGCTTTGGGGACAACGATGGTCGCGCACGCGTGGGCTGGCCACCGACATCGGTCTTGTCGACATCGCGCCGGCTGCTATCTGCAACCAGGTCCTTGCGTTGAGATGGCCAGTCCGGATGCGAAAACGGGCCGAGACGCCGAAACGAGCGGCTTGGCGCCCCAAGAGGCGTGCGAAGGCTTCGTCAGCCTGTTCGACGGCAAGTCTTTGAAAGGATGGATCGGCGCAACGGACGCTTACTTCGTCGAAGACGGGCGGTTGATCTCCCGAGAGGACGCCCACGGCAACCTTTTCACCGAGAAGGAATACGCCGACTTTGTGCTCCGGTTCGAATTCCGGTTGACTCCCGGGGCGAACAACGGACTGGCCATCCGATCGCCGCTGCGTCACGGCAGTTGTGCTTACAAGGGGATGGAGATCCAGATTCTGGACGATACGGCTCCGAAGTACGCGAAGCTCAAACCCTATCAGTTTCACGGGTCGATTTATGGCATTGTTCCGGCACGCCGCGGGGCTTTGAAGCCGGTCGGGGAGTGGAACCAACAAGAAGTCATTTGCTGCGGCCGGCGCGTGAAGGTAATCCTGAACGGCGTCACGATCGTCGATGCCGATCTGGACGAAGCCGCAGCCCAGGGCACAATGGACGGCAAGGATCATCCCGGTTTGAAACGCCGGACCGGACACATCGGCTGGCTGGGTCACCGATCGCGCGTTGAGCTGCGCAGGATTCGCATCAAAGAGCTTCCCAAGTGCGCCGAAGAGTTTGTGGCGGGGCCGGCTTCGGGATGCGTGTCCCCGGCGCCGGATGAGTGCATCTGCCCGACTGCGCCGCCTTGTCTTCGCTGAACTTCCTGCGAGTGGCGGACAGCGGAGGACAAGAATCCGTTCGAAAACGAGTGCCCCGGCCGTAGGCACGCCGTCTCGGAGGGACGTATGTGTTGGAAACGGCGGG
>JAADHY010000024.1:11363-13949 GCA_013151585.1 Planctomycetota bacterium | reverse complement strand
AGACCAAAATGCTCGCTCGTCTCGTGCACGCAAGTTGTACGCGTGCTGGATCGCTGAGAGCTCGGTCACCGGGTCATACCGTTCCGGCCAAGCGACCTTGGCGCCGCGGTCCATTTCCTCTCGGTGCGCGCGATAGAATTTGGTCGCTGCGGCGCCGCTGCCGCCCCGACGCAACGCCCGTCGCCGGATCGCTAGATACTCGTCCCACAAGTCGCCGCGATCCGGCCACCGGTAGACCAGCGCCAGACGTTCCCCGTGCCAATCCGGGTGCGTTTCGCGGTCGAACAGACGGTCCATCAGATCGTCGGCCTCAATGACCGTGCCGGCGACGATGACGGCCGGCCGTTTCCCGGGTCCGGCCAACCCCAGCACCGCGCCCGTCAAGATTGCCTCGCGCGACGCTGTCTGTGCCGGTGACCGCGCCGATTCGTCCGTCTGCGGGTCGTCAACGATGATCACCTGGGGCCGCCACACCCGTCCGTCGGGGCCTCGATAGGCCATCCCGCGAATCTGCCCCGTGACCCCGGCACACCAGACGACCGCCCCGGTCTCGATGCCGCGATCCCCCAATCGCGCCAAGACCAGACGCTTGCCGCTCAGCTCATACCGGACCGGCTTGCCGCGATACAAGAGCCGCCGCTGACCGACTCCGCGCAAGCACCGGACCCCGTGACACACCTCTGGCCAGTCTTGCGCCAGCCGATCGTTGTATTCGATCGCCGCGCGCAGGTTCTGCGCTCGTTCCGTTGCGTGTTGCTCGTCCGGCCCGATCAAAGCCACCGCGCGACGCCGACCCGACAGAATGGCCCACAACGTCGCGGCCTCCAAGAGACTGGTCTTACCGCTGCCGCGCGGCATCGCGTAGACGAACTGCCCGCCTCCCTCGATGCACCGCTCGATTGCCGCAATCACTTTCCGGTGATCGTCCGAGAATGGCAGGCTGAAAGTCTCGGTCAGATACCAACGACAGAACCGCTCCAGGCTCCGTTCCGACGCTGCCCGGACTCGCGGCCGACGGACGCGCGGCAGATCACCAATTTCCCGCGCGGATTCACTGCGACTGCGTTTGTGCCGCCCGACCCGCTCGCGGTGCCGCTCGTAACTGTCGCCGCCGTCGGCCTCCCCTCCCGCCTGACGCTGGTTCCACAACCACCCGGCAAGACGAAACAAATCGATCCGCCCGTCCGCGTCGGCCACTTGCACGCCGCCGCGCTCGATCCACCCCTCGACGCGCCGCCGCGTACAGACGGTGCCTGCCGGCGTGCTGTTCAGCAGCCACAGCACCTGTCGGACCGTCAGCCGTCGGAGGTTCCAGCCAGCCGTGCTACCACTTCGACCCAATTGACCCTCTCAAGCTCCGTCCAGGACTCGCACCACCGACGTAACTCTCGCTCCAGATCGTCGATGGTGCCGCGCGCGCCGCCACCGGCCAACAGGATCGCGGCCTCTCGGTAGGTGAGCCTCCGCAGGTCGCGCGGGCCTTGCTCAGAAATTGAGTTCGATGGACCACTCACTGCCGCCCTTTTTGACTCGCCGGATCAGTCCAGGGTATCGCGTCATCAGACGCTCGGTGCAATCGCGTTCTAGTTCTTCCGTCCTATAGCTGCGGCATCCGCCTTCGTCCGCCCAATGCGAGCAGACCCACTGCACGAATCGGGCGCCAACGACGCCGCCGTCTTCCGTGATGCACCGTAGGGTCAACTCGTAGTCTTCTTTGACCGCAAACGACTCGTCGAACCGGATACCGGTGTCGACGCGGATGCCCATGCACGAGCCTGTGACGTACGTCTGCCAAATAAACGGTCTGAAGGGATAGACGCCCCGCGTCGCGCCCTGCGTGTCGACACCCCAGATGCGATAGCCCAGCCCTTCCGCCACCTCGAACAGCCGCTGCCAGACGGCGAGCCATTCCTCCTCGCGCAGTTTCCGCTGGCGCACGCGAAAGGGAAGAAACTCGTACCATCGAGCCATGCGAACGTCGTCGTCGATTTGGACGACCCATCGCTGGCCTTCCTCGGCGGCGTAGTCGAGTATCCAATTCCGCGTCGCCGTGATGCCTCGGACCCTTTCAGGCACGCCCACGACCGTCGCGCTCGGGTGTGCGACTCGGTACTGGTCGGCCTCCGGTTCCGGTACAAACACCGTCGCCGACGGGATCACACACAGACTATTGACCCGTCCCGCGCGCCCCATCGACGGGATCGCCACGATCACTGATCACCTCCCTCAACCTGCTGACCGTGACCACACGCTCGATACCCACCTGGTCGAACTGCGACCCGCGCTTGTATCCGCCCCTCCGTACCGGCTGAAGCCTCAAGACCTGCTGCAACCATTGCCAATCGTCGACCGACTCGGCCATGATGACGACATACTCCGCCTGTGGTCGCAATTGTGTTGCTTGCTCCAAGAGTGGCCCGTCGTCCGTCCCGCGACGCTGCCGCCTGTCCTCGGTCTGCTGCTCGAGGTCAGCCAAGAACTGCCGCATATACTGTTCGGACCAATCCACCGACCGCTCCGCGACCAGACTCGCGACCTGGTCCGGATCAAGGTCCGCCAGTCCCGCCAACGGGTCCGCCGTCAACA
>JAADHY010000024.1:0-11318 GCA_013151585.1 Planctomycetota bacterium | reverse complement strand
CCCGGTCGCCTTCCCCCACAAGTTCAGACCGGAGATGCCCGTCGAGTATCTGAACGGTGCCATCCGGCAATTCGCGACCAATTAACGCATCTGCGAATCCGAGACGCCGGACCACCTCGGCCAAGACTCCGCGCTGATAGTCCGGATGACGACGTGGGTTGCGCGGATGGTTCCGCAGGTGCCCCCGCTCAACGAATCGCAACTCGCGGACGCGACACCGGACCGCCTGACCGTCGACCGTGATTGCGCGTCCGTCGTCCGACTTGCTGGACTTTTTCTTTCGCTGGGCCATGCGCGCAGGTTAGCTCTGCCCTAACACTTCGGTCAATACCGACCAGCCGCACTGCGCGCGAAACTTTTTCGCGTTTTTCGGCTGCTCTGTGTGCAACCCCGAAACCGGCCCGCCGATAGAAGGACCCAGAATAGCCCCTCTGCGTGCTCCCCGTGCCGCGTCTGCCCGCCGGTTGGCTCTCACACCACGTCTGGGCCACCAGGGGCAGTGCTTGCGCAGAGTCGTGCCTGGATCAGAACGTTGGAGCCGAATCATCGCGCGTTATCGCTTTACGCGTCATGTGAGCCAAGTTCACGAGAACATCAGCGGCTTCCGAACAAGTGATTCCGGCGTTCGCGGCAGCTCTCGCACACAGGAGGACGGCATGTTCGATCTCCTCATCCGAAAGGTCACTGAGGTCGATTCACCACCGCGCCAGCTTGCACCGGAGTCGGTCGACGGCCCTTTTCTTTTGGCGCTCCTGTATGATCATTCTCCGCTTCTTTCTCCTCTCGCCTCTGCATCTCGATGCTCGGATGTTACCCCGCCCCCTGCCGATCTTTTCTTGTGGAGACCAAGCTCCCCCGCCGATCAAAATAGCAGACAATCGTCCGGCTCGTTCTCGCGCCGCGCCTGGGCCATCAGAGGCCGCGAAGACCTTGCTCGACCGTCGTTCTACCACTATTGCGTAGCGACTCGCTGTTCCGCTGCGTCTCGTCGCCGGAGCACAGCCGCGTCGGCCGTCCCGTCGCGACTGTCGGATGTTCTCACCTCCCGCCCCCGCGCTGACCTTTTCTCTCGTGGCGGCGCTACCTCCCCCCGCCAGCGAGAAAAAAGCGGCGTCTCACAGTTGCTCCAGCGCGCTGGCGTGCTGGCTCCCCGGGCTGGGCTGGTAATGTTCAAGTCTCTGTGAACGGCCTCTCAGTCTGCTCCGAATCATCGTAGCCGGTCCATTCGCCGCACCAATCGTCTCTTCCGGTGCATGGCCATTTCCACGATTTGTCGCCAGGAACAACCGGAGGCAGACGGCGGCAGGCCGCATAATAGTCAGTTGATCTTTCTGGCTTCCAAAAGCGGCACGTACCACATTGTTGCTCGTCCATTTGTTGCTCCCTTTCAACCGGATCGGAGGCTTTCGGCTGCGGGCGGCCGACCCTACGACCGCCGACCTATGTATCGGCAGTTCTCGTTTCCGCGAATACCCACTCCCTGAGCCGCTTTTGGCGCGGAGATGAATCCGCTGACCAGCGCAAATTTACCGGGCAGGTGCTTATGCCAAAGGTTGCTCAAACCATTTGCGTCGATCTGAGTCCAAGTGGCTCATGAAGTGTTCCCAAGCTGCCTCGATGTCTGTGACAATCGCCCTAACGTCCCACAATTTACGATCTCCAATATACTCACGCCTGCTGTAAGACAAATGTGCCAGAGCCTTATTGATGCGCTGAATTCGATCGTCATTCAGATACCGGAAGCACGGCCGCGTCCATTCGTTGGGGTCTTCGACGAAATCGACGGCTAATATGTCATCGTCATGCCAACTGGTTTCGCGTGTCAAGAATTCATACAACAGACGGGTGTGCAAAAGCAAACATTCGAGCATGCAATTCTGTGCGTAGCGATGGTGTCCAGTGCCGACCTGCTCCATTTCCGCAGGGACGCACCACTCGGAGTATTCGTCCCGTACGAACCATGATGCAACCCATTTGAATTGGCTGATCTCATACGTGACGTACCGAGCGGCCTGTTTTAGCTCCGCCTCCGGACGTTTTTTCTCCGAGCTGCACATCTCAATTCTCCTTGATAGATTTCAAAAAGAAACAGCGGCGTGGGGCTGCAGGCGACCCCACACCGCGCACCCGTCGACGCTCGCGTCAACGAGAGGAGGGCGATTACCACGTCGAGCGAGGACGGTGTTTCTTCGCTCGCTGCCAGTCATGCCGGATTGCGCGGAGACGGCGAGCGCTACCAGCGGGAGTGCAATCAAACGGTGTCGCGCAATCATGTCGGCTCCCAGAGTCCAAGTCTCTTGAGGTCTTCGTAATCGTTCTCGTCCAGCGGATCGGCCTCTCCGCCCACGGCCGGATCGCAGCGAAACCGGACCACAGCTTCAATGGTCTGCCTCGGGCTGCGACCTCGACGTTCGACCTTATCCCAGCACGCCGCGCACAAGTAGTGAGCTTCTCCGAAGACGAAGGCTCCCGGTGTCATCCCGGCGGTGCCAACGTTAGCGCCGCAAGCGCAACAAGTAAGCAAGCTCATGGCGGTCCTCCCCCACTGCCGACCGAGCCTAAATTCCCAAGCGTTTGTCAACAATCGTACCGTCAGATTGGATCGCTATGCAAACGAATGGGAAAAAGTGCGTCCAGCGCGCAAAACAACAGCGGCGTGGAGCGCCTGCGGCCCCACTCCGCCTGTCGTGACTCAACCGCACTTCCGGCTGACCGACTCAGGCGATTCCTGCTGAATCGCTACTCGCCATCACCAGCTCCTGTTTCGCCGACGTGACCGATCCGGTCCGTCCGCTGCCGAGCCTCCCGTTCCCGCACCGCCTTCACCCACGCCTCCCGGGCCCCATAAACCCTGCTGGTAATACTCCTCCGTCGTCGGGATCGGATGCGTCGCCCAGTAAAAGCCGGCCCAGAAGAAAAGAACCAGCACAATAGCCCCCAACGCAGAAGCCACGAAATCAACCAGCTTCAGCAGCATTCGCAACGTTTCCATCCCCGCACCTCCGGAAATGTTAACGCAGCCGCCGCCGTCCGGATCAGCCGCTTTCATGAAGCACCGACCGGAAACAGCGGAATCTCATCCCACGTCCGCCCCTCCAGCAACCGCCCGCTGCGTCGCTTGTTGCGGCCTCCCCATTGCTTGAAGAAGAACGGTATGCCCTCCGCTAAGCATTGGTCGCGCAAGCTCAAAACCCACTCTTCCCGAATCGGCCTGGCTCCGGGGCCCGACTCTCCCCCGACGATGACCCAATCGATCCCGTTCAAGTCGGGGCGATCAACTGGCCCCAACAGCGGCTCGAACGACACGAATCGCACGGCCGCCGGCACCGCCCGCAGCTCGTCCAGACGAAACAAGTAGCGCTCTGTCTCTACGCTCACACCGGCCCACACATTGGCCGGCCAATCAAGCCGCTCGGACAGTTCCCGCATGCGAGCCGCCCGCTTCGTCAGTACCTGAAACACGTGCCAGCTCGCTCGTCGCATGACGTCGAAGACCCGCTCGATGAACGACAGCGGTACTTCCTCGTGAAATAAATCGCTCATGGAGTTCACGAAAATCCGTTGCGGTCGCCGCCAACGCAGCGGCAGCTCGACGACATGCTCATGCACAGTCAGTTCGAACCCTCGCGCGTAGTTCCGTTGACCCATCGCCTGCAGCCGCTTGGCAAACCGCTCCGCGTAACAATGCGCACAGCCCGGGCTGACCTTGGTGCAACCGGTCACTGGATTCCATGTCGATTCAGTCCACTCGATCGCTGAGCCAATAGCCATGACTTACGACCTTTCGCGGTACTTCCGGAAAATGTCGTTCATGATCGTCGTTGCCACTTCGACTGGTGCAGCGAGAATGAGGTAGTAAATCACGCCGCCCTGATCATTCCGCATCGGCAGCGCCTCGGAAACATATCGAAAACCCGCAACCTTCCGCAGCCTGTCTCGGAACGCTTCCACAACAACTTCGTTGGGCTCTTTGACGTCTTCGTCCCCAAAAAGGGTTCGCCTCTTACGATAGACGATCTTGCGCCAGGAGTCATCGCCCCAAAAACGATTCATCCTCTGGATGCTGTTTTCGGACACGCGATCTGGGTCGCGCCACAACGCTCGCCTGTTCATCGCCATCACGGGAAAATTGACGAACAAGTCGATCGTTCCTGCTTGGCCCGCCGCTTCTAGCACTTCCCAGTTCCAGTGCATCCCGCGCGGGTCCAAAAAACACAAAGCCCGCCGCCTCAGATCAAAGCGAATTTGGGGAAAAATCGAATCGACAAGCACGCCATTCGCATCTTCGTGGAAAACCGACACATCGTCTCGTCCACCAACGATTTGTCGAAGCTGTTCGACGACCTTCCCCTCGATGTCAATGAAAAAGAAATGATCGAAAGGAGGCTCCACAGCCAGTGCGCTCAACGGGCTCCCCTCAATGAACTCGTACGTAGTCCGAGAAATGTGAACGCCTCGTCCGCAGAAAGCGTCAATGTAGGCGTGCCAAAACTTGTTCTTCGTAAGTATTGTCGAGTACGCAGCGGCGTATTTTTGGAGAATCTCGATCTTGAGTTCGGTCCAATACCCAACGACGTCGAAAACCAGCTCGTCCACGATCCGGGCTCCCTATTGTCACAATGTCGTCGCGAACAGCAACTCGCAGGACGCGAACGCCGGAAGGCCGCCAAGAACTACCCTCCCCTTCGCAAGCCTCGCAATGCCAGCCGTATCGCCAAGCCGGCCGCGTTCAGCGCAGTCAGCGGCAGCGACGGGTCGCGAGCCCACTGCACGAGCTGCCGGATCGCTCGCCAGAGTCCCCGGCGGTCGCAGACAACGACCCAGGTGTGGCCAGCGCCCTGCCGCACCGCGAACAAGAGTCCCCCGTCGCGTTCGGACGTCCGTCGCTGAAACCAACCGAGCAGCCGCAACAGTAACAACGTCCGCTCCAGTTTCTTCGACAGTGGGTCCGGTGGACACTCTTTTTTCGCCTTCGTTCCGGCCATCATTCCGATCCTTCCGGCAAGAACTCCACCATCGACAGGAACTCGTCGCGGGTAGCCGCCACGCTCACGACAGGGGCGACGCCGCAGCTTGTGCAGGGGAGGCCGCGCAAATGCTTTACCAGCCCAGCAACATCGATGACCAAGACCGTCCCGGCCGGAATTCGAAAGAAGCCATTGTCAAAACCCACTCTTGTACGCACTTTCCGGCCTCGCCAGTCCTTCATCAGCCTTGGGGCCCTGCCGACCTGGTCTCAAGAACACATCGGCTCACCTCCATTCATCCTTCACCATTTCTCGCGTCTTACGGTTTCTTCGTCTCCAGGTTCACGCCGCATTCACAACACATCGGCAGCCCATCCGGGACGCAGATGGCCGGGCGGTTGCACCCGATACACGGAGCCACATCAAGCATGTCCGGAAATAACATGCCGACGGCGTGCACAGGCTTGTTTGTCCCCTGTCTCCGCAGCATTTCGGAGTCGACTACAGCTTTGACGCCGATTCTCGCGCTGAGCAATTGACCGTACAGTCGGATTTTCTTGGCCGTCTCGCTCTCCTGCTCAATCTGCTTCGCCTCCTCGATGAGCTGGTTCAGGTCGCGCAGCGCAGTCGCAAGCACGAACCAGCCATAGTCCGAAAGCCTCTCCTCAGATAGGTCAACGGATTCTTTGTTGCTCATCAACCCGCCTCCGCGCGTATCTCGTTAATCACGCTTTCCGGGAACTGATACCCCGCCTCCTTCAACGACTCCAAAACGCTGATCGCTTCCGGATAGCTCAGGTCGTACCAGTTCTTGCCGTCGCACGGCCCGCCGATCGGCACGTGATCCGCCTCTTTAAGCATCTCGCTGATTTTCGCGTCCCGCTCCAGCCACTCATTGAGCGTCTCCTTCGTCAGCGGAATCGGCGGCGGGAGCGGCCCCTTGAACTGCGGGTGGGAAGTGGCCACGTGAATGACGATGCCGCGAGGCCCGTGGTACACGTACAAGTCGCACTGATAATCCATGCTGCTCCAGCGACAGTAGGCCATGCCTCCGTCCCTCTCAATGTCGCACCGCGCCGTGGCGCGCGTTGAATTTGTCGCAGAACCTCCTGCCGCGGACGATCCAGCCTTGCCGGACCCCGTTCCGCAGGCACCTCTCGAAATAGCGCTGCGGGTCCGTGCGTTCGGCGCCGCGTGTGGCGAGAACCGCCCCGACGAACTCGCTGACCGTCACCCCTGCGGCGCGGTAACGTTCTTTCCACGCCAGCCAGTGGTCCAGCAGGACGCGTCCCAGAGCTCCCTCCGGGCACGTCCAGACCTCCAGCGGCACCGACGGCAATCCGCTGATGTCGCGACAGCGCCTCAATGATTGAGTGACTGATTCTTTTTCTTCTTCATTCAATCTCTCATTCAATGACGCGCCGTGACCTAGGTCATGACCTAGGTTGACCTGGCTCGTGAGCTGGGTTCTGCTGTCGTGACCTAGCTCACGCCCCGCCGTGACCTCGGTCACGGACCCGTTTCGGCGCCGAAACAGACCGCCGATCGTACGACCGACGGCTGCCAATACTGTGCGCGCCGTATTGGCCGGCCTGCTTTTCGCCGCCACCGCCTCCACAAACGGCCCGTCGTCCATCACGTGGTAGACTGACGCCTGCCCCGGCCTCCCGGTCACCTGCACGCAGGACGTCGCCCGTAGCGCGGCGATCGCCCGCTTGACGGTCGCCACCGAGACCCCGGCACGGGCTGCGATCTGCCCATGACTGAGCGCCCGCCCGTCGCTCTCTTTCAGGACCGCTATTACCGCTGCCATGGCTCGGTACTGCGGAAGGCTCCGCACGTACTCGGCTTTCGCCGCCGCCGCAAAATCCAACGTTCGCTGCACCTCCGTGACCTCCATGCTCGCCATAGAGACCGCTCCGCCGGCGCCGCCCTTACACGCTCAACCCTCAACTCTCGCCCCATCCACCAGCCACCCCAGCGGGTCGTGCAAGTATCGACCCGGCATATGGCCCGGGCGTGTGGCGGCGAGGGCGATGGCTCGCCAGTGGACGCGCAGCCGGCGGCGCGTGCCGTGGCCGCGTAGCTCGATACCCGATTCGGAAATCGTTACCACGATGCGGCCGGCGCGGCCGAACTCATCCCGCACGTCGACCAAGCGCCGCACCGGTCGACGCAACACTGTCGTTGCCATCGCCCTGTCCTCCCATTCGCCCCGCCAACTCCTCGCGGAAAATCACCACCGACGCCGGAGCGTCAAACCCCAACGCGATCGCTCCGCTCGCCCGCCGCTCGCACACCATCACCTTGATCCGCTGCCCGTTCGGCAAACGCATCACCACCGATTCCCCGATCTTCCGTGACAAGACAAGCATCGGAACCTCCTGATCCATTCGCGGCCGCCGCTCCTTTCGCGGCCAGCGGCCGGTGTCAGCCGGCCGATCCACCCGGTGCCTCACGCCTCCGGCTCGCCCGACCTCCCTGCGGGCCGGGGCGTCCGTGCCCCGACCCGGCGAATCCATCCCGCCGGCCGATCCGTCAGCCAGCCTCACCCGTCCGTGTCCGTGCTCGTTCGCTGTGTTCCGAAATGAGTTGTGTCAGCATCATGTCAGTCAAAGCAAATCTAGTTTTCCGCGGCTGGCCTTTGAGCGATCGGTCCAAGAACACCGCTTCGGCACCGTCGGGCCAGACAAAAAGAAACACGCGAAAGTCTGCCGACTGCCAGACGGAAACATTGCAGACCGAATCGTCCCAGCGGATCGTCAGTGCAAACCAGCCGGAAGTGGCGAGACGCGCCTCAATCCATTCCTGTTCATTCATCGGTCCGTCTCCTGGTTTCAGAGTGTGCCGGCTGGACTCCGCCGGCCAGCACGCCGTGCCGGTCCGCCGCCTCCGCTGCGGCGGGTGCGGGAACGGAGCGTGGTCCGTGATCCGCTGAGTGCCCTTCTCGGCAGCACAAGGTCGAGGTCCTCAATCGGCCATCCTGATCGATCTGCACCTGGCAGCCGCATGACTTGTCGACCAGTGGAATCATTCCGCAACCCTCAACTCTCAACCTTCAACCCACCAAATAGCGGGCCCGGGAGTTGAACCCGGCAAGCCCGGCTTATGAGACCGGGCTGAGCATCGGCCCGCGCTAGTCGTTGACCAAATCCCGAATCGCTGCCTGAAATCTCCGAATGCCTTCGCTCGGGCCCGACACCGTGTACTCGACGCGTTGCCGCAGAAGGCTCGTCTGACGCTGCACGGTGATGCTGAGGCCCAACTGGTGCGCCAAGTTCTGGAGCCACCAATCGAGCCGGCCCATGAATCGCGGACCCTCGATCCACGATTGATAGCTCATCGTCGCGGCCTGCGGCTTACGGTTCGTTTCCGCACGGCAGGCCTCTCGGTACATTCGGTCAAGCTCCTCGCGCAACAGGCGCCGATACTCCTCCACCGACCGATATGCGTTCTGATGCGACATTTTCCGCTCCGATGCCAACGCGGACCGTTCAGTCCCACAGTTCCACGCGAATACCATCCTCAGTCTTGGTTAACAGGCCGACGGCAATCATCTCGTTTGTGAAGCCGGGAACTTCGACCAGTATGTCCAGCGCGCACGGTGTTGCCTGTGGGATCACGTCTTCGACGCCGTATTCGTCTCTCAGCCACCACACCCGCCAAACGGCGCCGATGATGGCCGGCCGGGGGACGTCCAGGACGGCGGCCAGGTGCGCAATCCGAGGGTCGTCCCAGAGCTTCCGATTCATTGCGGCTCCTTTTCCCGATTTCGTTTTCGCGGAGAAAGAACGACGCGATAACGACGAAAAAACGCCCGTCGGGGGGGAGGACTCGTCGACCGGACAGAGACGAAGTCGTCGGATGGCCCCGACGGGCGAGAGGGTTCCAGAAAAGCAGTCCGCGGGCAGGGCACAGCGGCCACGTCGGCGAGGCAGCGCGCAACCGACGTCGCTGGCTTACCGGGCTTCGTTGTAATCAAGGGGCAAATTGCCAAAAGACATCCGGCTGCGGCAAAGTCAAAATCGCTTTGGCAACGCGGTCGGGCGCCTCGTAGATGCGCGAATAATGGAGGCTGTTGACGCGATGCTTCGGATCCACTCCATGGCCTAGCAGCCAATTGCCGGCCGCGGGACTGTGGTCGTTCAGCCGCTGGTTGCACCAACGCCGCAGCGCGTGAGGACTGAAGAGCTCGATCTTGTGGCCGCGAGCGTTCTGTTTTTTGCGAGAGACGCCGGCAAGCTGCACCAGATCGTTCCACCGACGATGCCATTTGGATGAGCTGGCCATCCACAGCCACACGGGGCCGCTCGACCGGCCCACCGGCCGCAAGTGCCGCAACGTAATATCGTTCAGCGGCACCACCTGGGCGAACGGATAATGTCGCTCCGTCTTCTGGGCAACCCAACACAATCGCCGGGCATCCAAATCGATGCCGTCGCCCCACCTCAGCCAGCGCATGTCCCCGAACCGCAAACCGTAGTTGCTTAGGAAAACAATGATCGACCGCCAGTAAGCCGTCGGATCGGTGCGCGGCAATCGGCCGGTCGGCCATTGCGCGTCCGCGCAGGCCAGATAAAGCCTCACGACTTCGTCTTCGCTTGGAATAAAGGGTTGGCTGACAGATTGGTGAATCCGCTCCCAGCATGGCTGCCGCAGGATGGCGCCGCGCCGCAACGCTTCGGCAAAGATCGGGTCGAGCGTCCGCAGGATTTTGTTCGCCGTCGCGGCGGTAAGGCCGCGATCGATCAGATGGGACTGAAACCGCAGCAAGTCGTCGTCGACGATAATCGCGATGGGGGGATCTGTCAGCAATTGGTCCGACGTGATCTCGTACGTGAGCCGTCCCCACCGGTCGGTGATCCAGCGCTTCATACAGGATCGACCATACTTTTCCCAACCGCTGATTGCGGAATAGTCTGATTCGATCGTCCGCTTTTTGCGCTGCAACTTTCGTCTCGGCAGCAAGTGCGCGTCGTAGAATTCGCGCACCGTGAGCTCGCCGCCAGCAGGTAAAGGAGGCCAGATGCCCGACGGTCTCTGCGGATCGTGCAATTTCAGGCTGACTGCCATCGTTGGCTCCTTGGCGAAAGGCCGCATGGCCTGACCACCGTGTCAGCCGCTCCCAGCTCCATTCTTGATCGGCAGAACTGTTGTTCGGCTCCATCGCGCGCACCAGTCGCTCCGTTCAGATCGGCAAGGCAAGAGGCGCGCGGGTCGAATGTGAGGAGCCGTCGCTTGGCGCAACCGTCGCGATCGCGCCAAGCGACAGACCAATTACGCCGGCAGAGCAGGGGCCCGTATTCGCCAAGCCGTTGGCCCACCGGCTAGTCAGCTCCTCCAATGGGAAAGACCAGAGCCGAGCAAATGGCGTGGACGATGACCGCGCCATCACCCGGTCGTCGCGCGCACGGGCGATGGCCTTGACTCGGCTCTGGCCCCATGTGGGCCAGTTGATCCAGAGACAGGGATCCGAGCGATTTCGGTCATCGTCCGCTTCTCCTGCATTCAATTGTTGGTACGCCGCGATCTTGTAACGAGAAAAGCCGCCTGTCAAGTACTCTTCCGGCCCGGCTAGGTGATCTCATGTTTGTTGTCGCGTGATTGACTACACTTCGCTGTCTCCGTCGGATCGGCCGTATCGAAGCCCAGACCACGACGTTGCGCGAAGCGATTTCCAAGGCAGAATTGACAGGTCTTCCCTTGCTTGCCAAGCCGACCAGCAGGGTTACCGTTCTTTCGATCCGGTAACACGGGTTCAAATCCCGTCGGGGTCATTCGCGGCTCATCCTATCTTCATGGGAGCCAAGCGGTTTAGGTAACTCGGACGTCGCTGGCGGTCTGAGAGCTGTTGCCTGGGGCCAGCCGCCTATCGACGGTTTTGGCGATTCGGGCCCTGTCGGGTTTTGCAGCGGTTTGGGGCTTTCAATGGCAGCGATCTTGGCCAAGGTCGCTGGCTTTTTTTATGCGCGGGCTGTGGACGCCACTGGCCCGCACGAGTCCAGACCAGCTTGTTCGCCAAACTCAACCTGCCGGGAAAGGAACGCCCGTGCCGGTGGCTCCCTTGCCGATAGCTTCGGCAAGTGTCCGGCATGGGCACGCTTCGCCCCTTCTAGGCCTTGTTCACGCATGACCTGAGCTGGCTTCAGCACCACCTGCCGCAGAGCCAGTTCTGACGTTCCAAAAAACAGTGATCGACGGGACTCTTCTTGCCCCGGAGTGTTCATACCAAGCCGCTGGGTTGCTAACATCGAGATGATTTAGAGCCTATCCGAAAACCCCGGCGCGGCTGAGGGTGAAGTAGGCGCACGCAAGGTGTAACCCGGCAATATGGTTCTCCACCTTCTTCTC
>JAADHY010000762.1 GCA_013151585.1 Planctomycetota bacterium | reverse complement strand
CACGCGGAAGACTTGGGGTCGACGCCGGTGTTTGTTCTGGACATCGATGGCAACGGCACCAAAGAACTCCTGAAAGTCGGGCTGGATCTGGAACATCGTCAAAAGCAGAGGTGGAATCACGGATATGTTTTCAGTTCTGCGGGAAAGCTGCTTCGGCGCATTGAGCTCGGTTTCACGGGGATCGCTCTTGGGGACCTCGACGACGATCGGCACGTGGAAGGAGTCGGACTAACCAACACGCGGGACGGCGGTCATACCGGGCGGCGTGAGATCCGGTGTATCGATTTGGCGACGGGCCGCGTCGAGTGGACGGTCCCCGTGCCCCGCGCCTACCTCGACACGAATTCGCCCGTAATGGCTGACGTGAACGGCGACGGCGCGCTGGAAGCGATCGTCGGCACGGGCAACCCCGCCGGGTACGGGCGGCTGCCAAAAACGGAGCCTTGGGGAGACCTCTACGTGGTCGATGCCCAGGGCGTCGTGCGACAGCGTGTTGAGGTTTCTGCATGGCCGGTCAACTTCGCCTTGTGCGACCTGGATGCCGACGGATTGTCGGAATTGTTGGTCGTCGTGAGCAGTCAGCCCGGAGAGCTCTTGCTGTTTAAGACGAACGCCCGGGCTTCACGCGACGACTGGCCGACACCTTTCGGCAGCCCGGCCCGAGACGGCACAATGGCTCCTCCGCGCTAACTCAGAATCCGGCCCGTGAGCGGTCACCGGCGCTTGACCCAAATGGCTGACGACCACGCCCATTGGTTGTCGTTCTGCTGGCAGCGGACGTAGTAGTAGGCGGACTGGCCGGGCGCAAGCTCCGTGTCGGTGTAGCGGAACGTGCATTGCGCACCGTTCGGCTGCGTGGTGTAAACAAAGCGGTTGTTCTTGACGATCTGGACTTGTTTAAGCGGTGCGGTTCCGCGGACGGTGATCTGAAACGTGGGGGGCTCGCCTGTCCGGACCTCCTCACCCAGCAGATGTTCGCCCAGGCGAAAGTCGATCACCATTGTCTCGGTGGCCCCAAATGATCGACGACTCCGCAGCGCCTCGAGCACGCTTTGCCGCGAAAACTCGTCCGCGTACACCGCAGCGTAGGCACTGTGCACCAGCCCATGGTCGGAGCTGGCAATGACGCCGATCCCAACGCCCTTTTCCAAGGCGTCCCACAAGTAATAGCCCTTTCGCTTGACCCGAACCTCCGGCGGAGCTCCGAAAAACTCGTAGCAGCCGCGCGCTTGGAAGATCTCGGCCACTCGTTCGAACTGGCTGTTCCACTTGGCCCAGTCAGTGGCGGAAGGACCGTCAGCCAATTGGTGGGGGATCACCACTGCCTTCTTATCGCGCAGCACTCGAAACAGATCCTCCGGCGCATCCTCCTCGTAACAGGGATTCCCGCGATTCAAATAGATCACATTCTTGTGCCCGCCACGCCGAGCGAACGAGCCACCATGCTCGTAGCCGTAAAGCGTCAAAAAGCGGCCGGCGATGTAAAACAAGTCACAGTACTTCTGCGATCGCCACCAAGCATAATCCTGGAGCGGGCTCTGTGGGCGACCATAACGGTGTTTCAAAAGGTCTTGGTCGTGGTCAGAGATAGCGAGGAAGTCGAGGCGGACCGCGTCGATGGCATAACGATAGGTGTCGATCAGCGACCCGTCATAGTTCATGGCGCATCGCGAGATATCTGTGTGCCGGTGCGTGTCACCGTAAAAGAGCCGGTAGGACCGATCGCCGACGCGGATTTCGTATCGTGGCGGCGTCTTCGTGACGGGCGCGTCGGGCTTGCCGCTTGAGCGGGCCGCCGTCGAAGGCGCCGCGCGTGTCGGCAGTTGCACGCGTTCGGTCCGACCGAACACCAGCCGGGCGGCATGCACATTGTGATTGACCGGTTCTTCGGCCCGCTGCGGACGACGGCCATCTTCGGCCCAGGCGAGGACGATCCGGCCGTCGGCGTCGCGGCACAGAGACACCCGCATGTCATTCCGCCCGTTGCTCGCGGGCAAAGGCGTTGGCTCGGACCAGGCGCCGTCGGCGTAAAAGGTGATGTATGGATTCCAAATCCCGCGGGCTTGGTGCGGTCGGCCGTTCGGACGCCGCCCCGGTGGCGTCAGATCGCGCAGATGGCGGAAAACCAAACACAGACGGCCAGAGCCGTCGACCGTTAACTCCGGGAGTTCGCAGAATCGACGCAGCTCGCCTGTCAAAACTTTCGACACGTCCTGCTGGGGAGATGTGATCCGGTCGCCCTCCAAACAACAAAGGCCTAACGACCGGCGTGCGTGCAGCCGCTCTCGAGACGGCCCGTGCTGTCCCCATTTCACACCGGCTTGGTCCCAGGCGATCCAGACGCGGTTCTGGGCATCCACAGTGATGGCGGCGTGAGCTTCGTAGCGAGGCGTGGCCGCCACCTCACGGATTGGCCCCAGCCGGCCGTTGTCGAAGCACCGCAGAAGAATATCATAACTGCCGTTCCGGTAGCTGTCCCAGGCGATGTAGAGCCGTCCGTCGCCGTCAGCAGCAATGGCCGGTTCCCAGTCGCTCGCCGGATGCTCCGACACGTTTCGTTGATCGACCAGACCATCGGGCGTCAGACGGGCCAGCAACACTTCATAGCTTTCGTCCACGATGGCTTGCCACGTCACCCAAAGTCGGCCTTGACTGTCCGTGGCCAGTTGCTGTCCCATCTCGGTTCCAGGGCTGGAGGTGAGCCGGATCGGATCGGACCAGCGACCGTGCCAGAGGAACCGGCCCCAGAGGTTCCAGTTCCGGCGCTGGTTGTCGTTCTGAGCCCACGTCAGCCAAAGCCGGCCCTCCCCGTCGCGTCCGAATGTTGGGCACCAATGATCGCCGGTAGATTCGGCCACAACGATCGGCTTGGACCAACCGTCGCGTTGGCGGCGTGAAACCAGCAACCGATCCTGTTTTCCGTCCCAGGAAACCCACGCCAGCCAGAGCCGGCCGTCGGCGTCGCAGCCGATCGCCGGGAACTCGTCTTCGGCGGCCGCCGTCGTAGGCGAACCGAGAACTTCGATTCGGGAAGCGTCCGCCGCTTCAGCCGATTCCTTGGAAAAACTGGCGAAAAGCCAACACAGGACGACCAACAAAGCGGCCGTACTATTGCCGAACTTCCAACCAACAAACGGAGACGTATCACGTGTGACCATAGTCAATGCCGTCCTTTGTAGCCGACGCCGAGCGACTGCCCTCCTCCGCTCACTTTGCCGGCGTGATCCACATCGGTGACGCCCAAGCCAGTCGTTCGTTCTCCTGAACTGCCCGGACGTAATAAAAACTCTCCTTACCCGGCTCAGCCTTAGCGTCTGTAAACGTGAACTCAGCCGTCGAGCCGCTCGGTTTCGTCGTATAGACGACCTGGTTGTCTTTGATGACCGAGACCTCGCGCAGCTTGTCCGTTCCGATCACTTTGACCCGCAGCGACGGGGCGCCACGACACGCAAAAACGTCGCCCATGATCTTCGGCCCATCGACACCTTCCGACCGAACGTCCATGATGATGTTGTCGTTGGCCGCGTAGGAATGCCGCTGTCGCATGGCGTCCATCAAGGCTTCGCGCGTGTTGCGTTCGGCCAGAATGCACGCGTAGCTTAAGTGCGTGCTCAGATGATCGCTCGAAGCTTGAAACCCGAGCCGATAGCCCTTGGCCAGCGCGTTGCAGACGAAGCCGAGTGGCCGGTATCCTCCTTCTTGCGTGGCCGGGTCGTCGGCCTTGGCCGCCCACGGAGCGTCTGGAGCCTCGTAGTTCGTTCGGTCGCCCTGGAAGATCTCCACAAGCGGCTCCAGCTTCGGATCGTTGTCTCGCCAATCGGTCCCCATTCCCGTGGCGCTGGTGTGGCTGAAGCAGATTCCGCCGTATTTCCGCAAGTAGGGATAGAGCAGCGACCCCGAGTTGATGAGGGGTTTACCCTTCTGCCGCTCGGTAACCGGCAATGGCCGTACACCGCGCTGGAGGAAAAAGACGTTGCGGTGTCCGTTCGGGTAACCCACGCTGCGTTCGTATCCGTAAAGTCCCACGAACGCTTCGCCGATCCGGAACAAGTCGTTCGACTTTTCCCGTTGCCACCAGTCGTACTCGCGGCCGCCGTCGTTGTGGTCCGTAACGAGCAGAAAATCCATGCGGGCGGCGTCCAACGCGTAACGGTAAGCATCCAAAAGCGACCCTTCACTGCCGCCGTCGGGCGAGTTCTCGGTGTGCCGATGCAGGTCTCCCCGAAAGATGCGGTAGACCTTCTGTCCGCACGGAATTGTGTATGCGCGGATGCGAGCGATGTCGGCGCTTTCGTTGGCGTGGGCTGGGTCCGGCTTCGGAGGCGGAAAGGCCGGAGCCGGCTTGGCGTCAACCTGAGCCACGTCGGCCGACGGCTGGTCGGCCAGCTCAATCGAGCCGGCAAATAGGTTGCAGACGTCCGGACGACTTCCGACGAACAACCGGTGATTGCAGGCCCAGGCGGCCCAGATGCGGTCGGCCGTCACGCACCAGGCAGGCCGCATGTCGAGCCGACCGGCCGAATCGGCCACGAGCCGCGGTTCGGTCCAACGACCGGTCGCCGGATCGAATCGGGTCACGTACAGTTCCCACTGGTACCGCCACCCCACCCCGCGCTTGCTGACATTGATCTCCGTCTTTTTCCGGAAGAACATCCACAGCCGTCCGGCCGGGTCGGTTAGCAAGTGCTGATACTCAATCTGTTCGTGCAGCGTTTTGTCGAGAGCCAGCTTCACCGTCGGTGTCGGCGCGGTCAAGACGGTTCCCGAAGCGACATCGACCAGCGATACGCCGATCCAGCGGCTCTTGTAAAGCCGT
The DNA here is from genome assembly GCA_013151585.1 of Planctomycetota bacterium. Taxonomy (GTDB): domain Bacteria; phylum Planctomycetota; class Planctomycetia; order Planctomycetales; family Planctomycetaceae; genus JAADHY01. The sequence goes on along the minus strand of JAADHY010000762.1, from coordinate 4,285 downwards.
GTCCCCTGAGGCAACTTCTTGACTTCCAACCAGAAGCCCGTGTCTTTGCCCCAGGCTGGGCCGCTCATGTCGTACGCGATCCACAGACGCCCCTTGCGATCGCAGGCCACACTGGCGCGGGCTTCCAGGTTCGGCGAGCCGGTCACACGGATAACCGGCCCGCACTTCGTCTGGGTCACGTGGCGGCAGAAGACGTCGTATTGACCTGCATCGTAGCTGTCCCATGCGACGGCGATCCCGCCTTGCGGATGGGCGGCCGCGGAGGGTTCCCAGTCGTTCGCGGGCGACTGGCTGACTCGAATCTCCTCTCCCCAGCGCTGTCCGTCCCAGCGACGCGCGTAAATGTCGCTTTGCCCGTCGCGAAAACTTTGCCACACCAGCCAGACCGATCCGTCCTGAGCGCGGACCATCGTGTGATGCACGTCGGGCTGGTCGTTGTGAGTCAATCGGATCGGTTCCTCCCAACGGTCGTCCGCATAACGTCGTCCGTAGAGGTCCCAGTTCCCGTCGTTTTGAGCGGACGTCACCACCCACAAGGCCCCTTTTCCGTCGTGGCAGAGCGCCGTGCGGTAGAAGTCGCCGAAATCGGGCGAAACAGGTTCTGGAGGCAACCAACGGCCGTGCAAACGCCGACGCACCATGATCCGTTCACCGCCGGCTTCCTGGCAATACGTCTGATAGCAAAACCAGACGTCGTCCGGATCGGTGGGCGAAACCGACACCGAAGGGTAGTCGTGCCACATCGAGCCTCCCTGTTCCAGAACCGCCGAAAGGCTCCCGGCTGCCAACGGCCGAGCGAACACGGCTCGGATGGCCCGGACGCGCCCCTCGAGAAAATCGATCGCGGCGCCCGCCAACAGCTTCCCGACGGGCAAGTGGAAGTCGCCTTGAGCAGTATGTACGGCCACGTCCGCCGACCGAGGGTTATCGACTTTCAAATCGATCAAAAGGCCCGGCCGGACAAAGGGACGGGGCTGGTCGGGCAAATGGACCTCAAACGGGCGGCTGCGAGGTTCCCGTCCCAGCCAGCTCCGGCACGTCCACTTCGCGGTCGCGGTGTCCGCCGTCATGCCCGCACCGAACCGCCACCCCCGAACTCGCAACAGCCGACAGTCGGTCGTGCTCTGGATGCGACCGCTCCAATCGGTCGGCTGCGTGTCGGAAAGACCGAAACGTAACCAAACAGTGACCGTGTCGTCCGCAGGCCAAGCCGCTTCGTCGATTTTGATCTCGGGCGGCGATTTCGGCATTTGCCACGGCGGCTGGATCCGCGCCTTGGCTCGTTTCGCCGCGCGCTTTGGGTTCTGCGCTTTCTGGGCGGCCGCCGGGGCCCGGATCGCCCAAATCGCTCCGGCGGCGACGAGCATTGTCGTCGCACCAATCAGACCCCACATGGGGCCGCTCGACACTCTCAACGATCTCCGCTCCATGGTCGACTCCTTTTGATGCCGTACGTCCTCGCCCGACGCGGCCACAAGCCGTAAACTTCGCTGATTTTCCGTCTCGGTCGAACGTTTCCCGCTACGCTCGCCGAGGCAAGTACGCCTTCACGGTACTCCGCCGCTACCTTTGAATCAACCATCCGGCCAGCTCAAGTTAAAGCCGATCTCGGCACCACTTTGAACGACCAAGACAGACCTGGGCCTCTTTCGGCCCGCGTTCCTGACGCCGGGTCTCCGGTGTCGCGACATGCCCCCTTGAACCAACCGAGGAGCATGGCGAACGCGACGCCGGCCCAGGCAGACAATTGATGGCGCAAACGTCCGGAAAGCCCGCACACTTGGGGGCGCATCGCAAGTGGATCCGGCGCGTGGTGGAATTCTTCGACAATGTGTACGATGATTCGATAGAGAGCGGTGCGAGTCCATCGCTCGTTCGGGTTTGCTGTGATTCGTATGTGGTGATGCGAGGCGCTTCTGGAGCGCGGCTTGACGCCGCAATCAGTGGCTCTTCAACAAAGTCGCATTGATATGAACCCGGAACGGTGCGGCTCTTGCTGCACCGTTTGCTTCGCAGAGCGAGCACTTTTCGCCGGCGGGCCCGACGCGAACCCATTCGGCTCAGTTTTGGTTACGTCTGAAGGCCGCCTGAGCTGTCAGGCCGTACGGCCGGTTCCGATGCGACGCAGCGCCGGGGCTGATGCTGCCGGCGTCGGTGACGTAGCGTCCTGGTCTGTGTTGCCACCGTCGGCTGACCGGCAAGAAACCGCGACATGTTCGGCGGAAGCCGGCAGTTTCTGCCACGGCCGCATGGCTGCCGTTGCCAGTCGGTGCGGTGTTTTCCACGCTGTGGATGGTTAGCAAGCTGTTAGTCTCTGAAGAAAACTGACCCTGGAAGTCATCAACAAAGGAGAGGCAAGATGAGAAAACCGATCGGTTGGGCACTGGTGGTGTGTTTGGCATTGTCGGCGAATGCCTTTCCGGGAGATTGGATCAACCTTTTTGACGGAAAAACCTTGAAAGGCTGGTCGGTTCACAGCGGATACGCCAAGTACCATGTCGAAGATGGCACGATCGTCGGTACGGCGGTCAAAGGCAGCCCGAACACGTTTTTGTGTACGGATCGGGAGTTCGGTGATTTCATCCTAGAGTTTGAGGTGAAAGTCGACCCGAAGCTCAACTCGGGCGTTCAGTTCCGCAGCAAGATCGCGCCGAAGGAGATCGCCTTCATTTTCCGCGGAAGGGACGGAAAGCCGCGGACGCGCAAGCTGCCGCCTGACCGTGTTTACGGCTACCAGGTGGAGATCTCGAACGAAGCCCAGGGCAACTCCGGCAACATCTACGATGAAGCCCGCCGCGGAATGTTCCTGGACGATTTCACGAACAAGCCCGAAGCCCGGGCCGCGTTCAAAGACAACCAGTGGAACAAGTACCGCGTCGAATGCAAAGGCGATTCGATCAAGACGTGGATCAACGGAGTTCCATGCGCGGACATCCGTGACGCTCTGACGCTGCGTGGAGTGATCGGGTTGCAGGTTCACGGTGTCCACCGCAACTTCCAGCCCTACCAGGTCCGTTGGCGGAACATCCGGATTAAGGTGCTCGACTGAGCCGGTCCGAAAACCGAGTTGGCAGTCCGGAGCGACCGGCTCGGGCGCCGGGCTCAGCAATCGTCCGCGGATCCGCTGAAACCGGCGGGCCTCGATCGGGGTATCAACCAAGTGCGGGGATGGTTTGCGTGGTTGGTCGACGGGAGAAGTCCGTGGAACTGGCGATTCGAACCGAACACCTGACGAAGATCTTCGGACGGCGGCTGATCGCTGTCAACGACTTGAACCTGGAGGTTCCGGCCGGTTCGATCTTCGGCCTTTTGGGGCCGAACGGGGCGGGCAAGACCACGACGCTGCGCCTGTTGCTGGGATTGCAGCGTCCGACGGCGGGGCGGGCGGAAGTTTTTGGTCGGCCATGCGGCGTCAACTCGGTCAGTGTGCGCCGACTGATCGGTTACCTGCCGACCAACCCGAAACTGCCGGGCCATCTGCGTCCGGTGGAATACCTGGACCTGTTGGGGCAACTTTACGGGCTGCCGGCCGAGGTGCGTCGGCCGCGTCTGGCGTCTCTTTTGCGCGCTGTCGGGCTGCTTGGGGCGACGGGGCAGCGCATCCGGACCTTCTCCACCGGCATGATCACCCGCCTGGGCATTGCCGCTTCGCTGGTCGGCGATCCGCCGCTTTCGAGCCGACCGCGGGGCTGGATCCTTCGGCTCGCCGCTTCACCTTGGACCTGATCCGCCAGTTAGGGCAGACGCGGACGATCGTCGTGGCGACGCACATCCTGAGCGACATCGATCAGGTGGCCACCCACGTGGGCGTGATCCACGACGGTCGGATGATCTTCTGCGGCTCCATGCGCGAAATGAAGCGCCGGCTCCGCCGCGACTCCTTCCGGCTGGACTTGGACGGCTCTGGCGAGCAGCTCCGGCGTTTCGTCGACCGGCTCTCGTCGATCGACGGCGTGCACGCGCGGTTGGATCGGGATGAGCGGGTTGTTGTGTCGATGAGCGATGGCGTCAGCCGCGCCGGGGCGCTGTCGCAGATTCTGAACCTGGCCGAGACCGAGAAGCTGACGCTCCAGTCGATTCAGTCGGGACGCAACGAAACCGAAGACGTCTACTTGCAACTGCTTCAAGAGGACGAAGCTCATGGATTTCGCCGGTTTGATCTCAACGATTCGCCAGCGGATGATGCCTCCCTGGGCGATCTACCGGCATGACGTGCGCGCGTTGGCCAGTAGCTGGCTGGTTCGGCTCTGGTTGGCTGCGACGGCCGTTTTGACGCTATTTGTGT
>JAADHY010000766.1 GCA_013151585.1 Planctomycetota bacterium | reverse complement strand
TTTGAAAGTCCGCACCGACCAGAAGGGCGACTTCGTGACGCACATCTGCGACCTGGCCAGCCGGCTTTCTCGCCGGTCCCAACTTCTATTGGTATGGGATGGATTCCCCGGTCCACTCCCTCGATCCGTCGGTCCTTATTACCGAAAAAGGGGCGCGATATGCGGTGGAAGCAGTGTTTACCAACTTGAACGGCCGAGCTGTCCCCGACGAGCCGGGGCGGTCCGGATGCCAAGCATACATTCTGGGCGCCTTCGCGAACCACGCGTTCAAGTCAGTCGCTGCCCGTAAATTCACGGACGTCCTGGGCGCCATCTTGGATGTTGCGCTGTCCCCAGGCGGCAAAGGAACCAAGCTCAGAAAGAAAGTCATTGCGCAGATTCTCAAGAACGTCAAGGCCCCCAAGGACCCCAAGCAACTGTTGGACGCCATCAAGAGGATCGCCCCCGAGTTTGTGGGGAACAAGGGGCTCCGAGAGCTGCTGAAAGCGATGCCGGAGACGCACAACATTCTGGGGCCGAAGTCCCAATGCGTCCTCATTGCCGCAGAGAAGCGAGCGACACTGTCGGGAGGATGGTCAAGCAAATGCGTGTGGTACGTGCGCAGGAAGCCGGAGCCGATTTTGGATTCCACTTATAGCCCAAAGTTCAGTATCACCGGTCGATGTGACTATAATTGTACTCCCGGAAATCCGTATCATCCGTGTTGTCGCCGCACGTCGGCCAGTTTTACACTCGAAGCGATTGGTCTCCAGAAGGGTACGGTGGCGTCGGTGGGCGGTTCGACGTGAAACGAGAGGAGACTTCGGTCAATTGGCATTGAATTGCCGAATGGGCGGGGGATTATCCGATGCGCGGTTCCAGGATCGATGGCTGTGGGCGCCGGCTCATTGCGATGCTTCTCCTTGCACACTGCGGTGCGCTGTGCTGTGGCTATGGCGCCGAGCGACCTGCGCAGAGTCCTGCCCCGATAGGGGCCAAGCGACCGGTCAAGACGTGGACGCTTCCGCACGCTGTGGTGTCCGTGTCCGTCTCCGCGGACGCGCGGACGCTGGCAGCGTCTTTGGCGAACGGCGATGTGTTAGTCTGGCGAATCAACGATGAGGACACAGGCTCAGGGATTCGCTTTCGCCCGGACGTTCAGTTGCCAGTGCGGGTTCGCTTCTCTCCCGAGGGAGACCTTCTTTGCGCGTTCGGTAATCCGAATCGCTACCACCGGACTGCCGAGGTGCGGAACGGTAAGGGAGAGCTCGTCTGCGAGTTTCTTGCTCCGAGGGACTCGTTCTTCCCGACGGGAGGGGTTTGGTCGGACAGGGGTTTTACCGTTGCAGCGGTTTGCGCGGAGCGATCGACTCTTTTCACATGGACTGTGGCTCTGGACGACGCCGAGCCGAGTTTTCGGCATACGTTCTCTCGGTTCGATGGGCTGAACAGCGTCGTATTCGCCCGGCGTTCGAAACGGTGTGTGGCCTACATTGCTGATCTGCATGGGCTGTTCGAGTACGACCCAAGCGAAAATGGCAAGACAATCGCCTTCCGCATGTCGGACAGCCGGTACCGTGTCCTTCAATGTGGGTTGCTGGTCCAAAGCTGCGACGGCAGGCGCTTGGCCGCAGGTGCCGTGGTCGAACGGTTCAGCCCGAAAAGCCGTTCGGTCGCTCAGCCTTGTGAGCGTGTTTTCGGCGCGGTTGCTGCCTGGGACACGTCGACCAGAAAGCTGACCGGCATTTTGGGCAGATGGTCCGAAACTCCGAGCACTCTGGCCTTCGCCGCGAACAGAAGTCCGATTCTGGCCGTCGGCAGCTACGATGGAATTATCCGGGTTTATGAAGTTGCGAGCGGCACGCGGCTGAAGGCATGGAAGGCGCACCGGACACAAGTCAGTTCCCTGGTGTTCGTTCCCTCTCTGTTTCGCTGCGTGTCGGCTGGTGAAGACGCGACGGTCAAGCTTTGGGATCTGGCTGGCGCGGTTCCAAAACGACTGGTGGGCGAGTAGGACGGCGGTCGCCGAGCGGGCGCAGCAAGGGACGCGTTGCTTCCGCATCGGTTCCAGTGACCATTCCGTGTAGGCTGACCGCTTTGTGAGGATTCAAGATGTTTAGGCCGGTTCCCTGTGAATGGCAGATGCCTCTTTGGGTGGCGACGGTCTTCCTCCTGTCGTCGACCGCAACGAAAGTGGCGCCGAGCGCTGGTCCAGACGTGACGGTCGCGGATGCACGATCTCCAAAGGCATCCTGGGATTGCGAAGGCGACGTCGTCGCTTTATGCCTGTCGCACGACGATCGGTTTCTTGTTGCCTCAGTTGACGTAAGGGATGTCGCTGTTTGGGATTTGGAAGCGGGGTCCGGGCGTCCGATGCTTCGTTTCAGGTCTACCGTTCGCCCGCCCATTGATGTCGACTTCGCCTCCGATCGCAATATTCTGTGCGTCTTTGGCAACCCGATGTGGTTTCTGCGTACCGGTGAATGCCGAGACCTCAAAGGACGATTGGTGCATGAATTCTTGGCGTTTCGGGAATCGCGGTTCCTCGGCGGGGCCTGCTGGTCCCAGGACGGGAGGTCTGTGGTGGCAGTTTGTTCGAGGACTTCGTCACTGCTGAAATGGACCTTACGTCAGCCGGAATTCTTGTTTCGTCGGCGGTTCGCCCATGCCAGGATCAACAATGTCGTGTACGCGCCGAACACGAAGAACGATCGCGTCTTCGTGACGGGAATGCCCTTGTTTGAATACCAGTTCTCAACAGACGCGGTGCGCAAATTCCAAATGGCGGTTGGCAATGAAGTCCACATTCTTGATTCGGGGTTCCCGTCGGTCGACTGCCGTGGCCGGTTTCTCGCAGCTCTCGTATTCGTAGGTCCGCACGGCCCCCGGCCACGCGGGACACTGCCTCGTGAGCCGTGCACGCCCACGAAGCCGGCCGTCGCAATCTGGAGTACCGGGAGTGGACAGCTCATCCGTCTGATCCACCTCCACCACGCTTTTGAAGGAACGGTTCGAATATCGCCTGACGGGATCCTGGTGGCGGTTGGTGATCAAAAAGGTGAGCTTCGACTTTTTCGCAGATCGGACGGGGCCTGTCTGGGTCAATGGAAAGCGCATGGTGCAAGAGTCACGGCGATCTTGTTCCGACGCAAGCCAGCGACGCTGATCTCAGGCGCCGAAGACGCGAAAATCCGCTTCTGGAACATCGACCGAGAAATTCAGTTGGCAAAGGATGCGGTTCCCTGAGGCCTACAGATGCGATCGCGCGAGTGCCCATCCACGGAATTGTCCTTCCCTTTCGCGCCGGGAAATTACCGGGAACGAGGCCAGCACTTGTCAGACTTTGGCGATCGGCCTGCGACTTGGGCTCAATTTTGACGCATGCGGCTAACAACCGCGCGCGTCACTGCCGCGACACCTGCGGGCCCAAACTTTGTTTATGTACAAGTATCTATCGACATCGCGACATACATTGGACGAAGGCCGTGCTCAGCGGGCGGCCAATCGCGAGATTCCGTGAGCAGGTAACCATACATGCGCGGCGTAGGTCGGTATACGTAGGAGGCAGTTGCTCCATAAACCGCCGATGTACGGCTGAGGGCTGGGGGCGAACGCAGTGAGCCCCTGCTAGCGGTCGGTTGTGACAGCTTGTCGATCCGGATGGTTCGATCGTGACGCGCAGTTACGCCGCTCGGAACCTCTTACAGCAAGTCCACCACGACGCCCACGTCTCGGGCGCTGATCCGTCGCAGCTCGTCGCCAGTTTCCGCTACCTCTGTCCGTGTCAACTGGGAGTGGGAGATCCTGTTGGTTTTTCTGCGGAATTGTCCGGCGGGGGACGGTCTGGTCGTGGCGAGGCTTTCGAGAAGAAGGCGAGTTTCCGAGACCGGAGCATGCGCTGTTCACCGGCTGGCAAGGGCTGGCAAGGCGGCAGGCCCTCGCTGGCGTAAACCCGGACCAACGACTTGATCGCCCGGTTGCCGCCGGGACGTTCGGCCCTTGCCGCCTGCCCCTTCGGGCCGTCGCCGGGGGCCGCCGTTTTTTTCGTCTGGCTTCGTGGCTAACTTCGGCGACGTCAGCGTGCTCAAGTCAAAATTTTGTGCGTGCGCGATGAGTCAATCCGGCGTCACGGCCCCAGCGATGTCGTCGTTGTGCAGTCAACGTACATTTGCTTGAAACGCAGGCCCGGGGGCTTACGCCCGCAGTGGAAGTTCTCCGTACACATCCAGGATTCCGGCTGCGAGAGCCATACTGCATGTAAGCACGGTATCGCGGCAAGCTGTTGTCGTTGTCGATAGCGACTGCTCGTACCACGCTCGCGCCATCGTGAGGTTCGAGGATACAATCGACACGAAATCCTTCGCCGAATTCGCACGCAATGCGTATTCGGCACCCGAGGGGGCAACGGAATAGTAATGCGGATCATCGAAGACCTCGTTAACATCGTCGGCGACAAGCTTCTCGGTACGGAATTCGTTATTAATTGCGAGACGGCTTCCCGACATCGTGGACGCTGCACGTGCTGCAAAGCCGGCCGATAAAGTTCACCGTGGGGAGCGGTGACGTGTTTTTCACGATGTGCTCGGGACCGAAGGATCGCTCTGCGTTGTGAGCGTGTCTTTGGGGAATAGGGATGTCTGTTCTGTACAAGCCCGTGCGGATTCTTCTATGGACATGGGGAAGCTTAGCAACAGCAGTCGTTGTCGTCTTCGGTTACAAGGCGTGGTTGGTTACCCAGAGTATCTTTCTGCGAGGGGCAGAAGCCTTCGATCAGGTGCCAAGTGGGGCGAGGGCGATTTTCGCCGAGGGCAACGGATTGAGATTGGCATGCGAGTTCAAGATCAGCGAACAGGCATTTCGAGAGTGGGCTTCCACGAAAGGCTGGACTCTTCAAGAAATATCAAAGCCGGTGAGGGTGCTCCGTTACGGCGGCGTGTGGGATGCTGGGGACGATCGATGGTGGCTGGAAGTGACGAACGGGTTGGTGTACTTCCAGACTTCGCGCGGTAGCAGGTTCATCCAGGTCGTGTTTGACCGTGATCGACAACAAGGGCACTACAACTACTCGCGTCGCTGACGGAGACTTTTGGTAGCCGCAACCGCTCACGATTTCGGCTGCTCATCCGAGCTCGTCGATTGTTTCGGGAAGACAGAACACGGCGTTGGATTGGCTTGCTCAACAGTGAGTAGCATTCCGAGCCAGTGTGACGGCAACGGGGGCGTGCCCAACCGCACCTACAACCGGCAAGATAACCTGGTGACATCTATCGACGTCCCCGGGTCATTCGGACCTGTCGCTCAGCTCTTCGTGCGATCCGAACGAGGGCGTCACCGCTAAAGCCACCGGGGGCCTGTCGAACCGGGCAGCTCAGGTTCCCGGGCGCGTGGTTTGTTGCGTTGCGAGTTCTCCGCGGCTACTCTAGCGACGATTGGTTGGTTTTGTTCTGAATCTCAGGAGGAACCGGTCGGCAAGATGCTTGGTCTTCGCGTCCGGCCAGGGAGTTGACTACTCGTGCGTACAAATGAAGTCTTGCGGGGCGATGCAGCCCTGGTGGTGTTTCTCGCGGCGACGGCCATGCTGACCTCGGCCATCGCAGCGGTCGGCGCGACGATAGACAAAGCCACATCGATTGCGTTGGACGACGCGACTCGCGCAAAGTGCTTGAAAGTTCTCCGTGAGGCGTTTCGCGCAGACGAGTTTTGGCCGTCGATGCACGCTGCGGAGGCGTTGACACTGGCCGGCTATGGCGACGAGGTCCGCACGGGGATCGAGCCGAGACTGAAGACAGAGAAAGACGCCCGTCATCGTTGTGGCTTGGCACGCGAGCTGGTTCGGGCGGGCGATCGAGCGAAAGCAGCCCTATTACTGGATATCCTGGCCGACGAGGATTCTTACGGCCACGTGCATGCCTGCGAGAGCCTTTATAAAGTCAACGAGATCGGTGATGGCCGGCTGTTGCGGCAGGCTTTGACCCAGACGGAGGATCTGCGCAAAGCCCTGATGGCTGCTGCGGCGCTGGGCCGTTGGGGCAGTCCGTCTGCAATGGCTCTGTTGCGCCGACACGTGAAGGATCGTGATCCGGAAATCGCGCGAATCGCGGCCTGGGTGCTGGCCCGGATCGGAGACCGCCAAGATATCCCGGCGCTGCGCGCGGGGCTGCAGCGATTCAACGATCCGCTGGTTCGCGCGTTTTTTGAGCACGCATTGGCGGCATTGGGAGACGCCGGCGGTCTGGAGGCCCTCGCTCGAAATCTGTCCAGTCCCGACGCCTCGATTCGCACTTTTGCGGCCGTGTTCGCGGGCGACGCGCGAGCGACGTCACTCGCTCCGCGACTCCAACGCCTGCTGGACGACGACAATGTCGACGTTCGAGTCCGAGCGGCTCAGAGTCTGCTGGTCCTATCGCAGCCCGCTCCGCCGAACCCGCGGGACGTCTTCGCTCGTGATGTTTACAAAGCGACGGCTCAAAACCCGCGCTACAGTGAGGGCGACATCGTCGCACTGCGCGATGGATCGCTGTTGTATGCAACGACGGAATTCTTCGGCAGTGGGGCGGACCACGCGCGGGCTCGTATCATCGCTCGCCGATCGACCGACGGCGGACGGACCTGGAACGAGCCGCGCGTGTTGCAACAAAACGTCGGCCGGCAGAACGTGATGTCCGTCACGCTGCGGAGACTGGCATACCCGGTTCGCGAGGACACTCCGATCGGTCTTTTCTATCTGGTGAAGAATTCAGCCAGTGACTTGAAGGTCTATCTGAGAATCTCGCACGACGAAGCTCGTACGTTCGGCGAGCCGATTCTCGTGAGTGACATGCCGGGTTACCACGTGATGAATAACGATCGGGTCACGTTGCTCTCCTCCGGACGACTGATCGCGCCGATCGCTTGGACCAAAGACGTGCGGCGAGTCAATCATTTTGTGTCATTTTGCTTCTTTTCCGACGACGGCGGTCAAACGTGGCACAAAAGCGGAGGCCAAGTGGACTACGCCAAACGCGGCGCCATGGAACCGGAAGTGCTCGAACGGAACGACGGCCGGTTACTGATGACCTTCCGCACGCAATTGGGACACATCGGCGCAGCGTACTCGACAGACGGGGGCGACACCTGGTCGAAGCCAGAATCGTGGAACGTCCGGGCTCCGGAGGCGCCGGCGACGTTGCGGCGGATTCCTTCGACTGGCGATTTGCTACTGATCTGGATCGACAATTACGAGCCCGGCGCCGGCCACGGCGGCCGACGCACCCCGCTCGCCGCGGCCATCAGCAAGGACGAAGGACGCACCTGGGTTCACAAACGTAACATCGAGGCTGATCCGAATCACGGGTATGGCTATGTTAGCATCACGTTTTGGCAAGGACGTGTTCTCTTGAGTTACTACGTGCGCGATCCGAAAACCCGCCGGATTTCCTCGCGCTTTCGTTCGGTACCGATCGCTTGGTTCTACGAAGCCGGCGGTCCGAGCTCGAAGTGATGCGCCCATGCACGACATTGTGCCCCGAAAGTCGCGCGTCCTAACGAGAGCTGCGTCAGGGTTTCGCTGAGGCGGATTGCCCGGGCCGAACCGGTCGGCTCGTGTGCTTACTTGCCAATGGTGCCTACGGGGAGCAAGATATGGGGTCAGGGAATGTGGCTACGAGCCGCGTTCTCGTGTTCCTGCGAAGGACTTTGGTAACCCGCCGGCCCGTTCCGCGAGTCGGAGGCATCAGTTTTGTTGCAGCTTACTGATCGAGGAGGATGAGTCATGTCCGAACGCGCAAGGTCGGGGAACTGTCAACGGTCAACACGACGCGACTTTCTGAAACGGTCGGCGGCCGTGGCCTCGCTGACGGCCGTGTCGCCTTGGTCGATCGCTCGGGGGGCTTTTGCGGGCGGAACGGGGACGATCAAGATCGGCATGATCGGCTGCGGGGGACGTTGCACGGGGGCGGCGGGCCAGGCCCTGCGGTCCGGCAGGGACGTCAAGCTGGTCGCCATGTGCGACATTTTCGAGGACCGACTCGAAAACAGCCGGAAGGCCTTGCTGAAGAGCGCTGGCGAAGACGGTTCCGGCGGCCAGAAAGGCGGATTCCGCGACCAGATCGATGTGCCCCCCGAGCGCCGGTTTGTCGGCTTTGATGGGTACAAGAAAGTCATTGAATGCTCAGACGCCGTTCTGATTGCCTGTGCGTCGAAATTTCATCCGATGTACGCCGAAGCGGCCATCCAAGCAGGCAAGCACGTGTTTGTCGAAAAACCGCATGGCATCGATCCGGTCGGAGTTCGACGCATGGAGGCTGTCTGCAAACTGGCGAAGGAGAAAGGGCTGAGCATCGTCTCGGGATTGCACAGCCGCTTCCACACGGGATGGCAAGAGACGATCAAACGGATTCATGACGGGATCATCGGCCAAGTCACGTCGATCCAGTCCATGTTCCTGCGAGGTCCTTATCGGCTGGTCAAACGGGACCCGAAACTGACCGAGACTCAATACCAGTTCAGCAACTGGTATCACTTTCTGTGGCTCTCCGGCGACGACG